>CAYQJV010000029.1:0-21374 GCA_964417925.1 uncultured bacterium
TCTTGGGACCTCAACAGAGGAAGATGCAACAGCCTATAATGCTCAACCCCATCTTGTTAGGGTTCCCAATACTACCCTGTTGAGAGCAGTATATCATACTGTAAATGAGGGTTATTATGTCTCTTATTTTTGCTATAATGACCTTGGTGTATGGCAAAAGACGCAGATAGGAGGAATAGGAGGCTATGGGATAGAAGGGCATCTTCGTTATCCTATGGTTTTTACTCTTCCCAATGTATCTGATATAGTTTTTATGTAATCTAATAGATACCATACCTCCTCCTGAAGACCCCTTAGGAGAGTTCTGGGGAATTTTAACATTAAGGAAAGAAGGAAACGCATGGGAATATGCACCTCCTATTATATTAGAGGATGCAGAAGATGGAGGATTTCTTTCTCTCTCTGCTGATTTCTATTATGTCAATGTCAATGGGATTGAGAAGGTTCCTCTTTTGATAGCTGGTATAAAGAGGTCAAGGGATCTGGATAATCCATGGGATAGTTTAATATGTTGGTTCATGGTTTTAGGGAAGGTAAATGATTCATGCTATATAATAGCTCCTCCCTTCCTTGCACCCATAGATTATGATACTTCATCTTATGGAATTTCCAGTGTTTCAGTATCTACAGATGCAGAGGGAAGTTTTCATGTAGTATACTCTTACAATGGAGAAATAAGATATGTGGTATTTTATCCTAATCCAGAGTATCCGGACTATGAACATTATCTTCGTACTGGCCCATACGTTATTTATTCCCAAGGTTGTAACTCTCATCCCTTTGTATACGCATACGGAGACAGGGTATATGCCATATGGACAAAACAGGATATAGAAGAGATAGTGAGGAAATGGAGATATCTTTTGGATCCATCATTAGAGAACTGGTATCCTCCTGAAGATGAATATGATAACATCTCTCAAACTTCTTATTATTCCTCTGACTGGGGAGTTATGGATGGCAATGCAGTCTCCTGGCAGGATAAACCTAATAACTGGGAGATAGCAAACAATCTTTCAAGGACCTTAGCAGAACAACTTTATATAAGCAATACTCAGGATATATACAATGCCTATTATCCCCATGTGAATAAATTATATGCTGCAGATACTGGAGAGGTCCCTCCTCCTCAGGGAGTGGTGCTTTATCATCTATGGACAGAGGAGAGGCAAGGAGGAGGTTATAACATTGTATTTGATGAAAGAGAGATTATTCCATCAGTAATGAGTAGGGGAACACATGCAAATCTATCTATTTTCCCTGTTTATTATGAAATAGAAGGAGGAAAGCCGGGTTCTTTCTACTGTCTTAGAAGAGCAGGAATCTTTTCCATAGATGGGCATTCAATAGATTATGATTCAACCATGCTCATCTATAAGCTTCCATTTTTACAGCCCTGGATGAACTATCTTCTTGAGGTTGTGGTTTATACTCCAAATGCCTTCTCTGAATTTGGGATAACCACACAGGAGAGGTTGAGCTTTGATAATCTAAAGGATACCACAATAGGTTTATCTCCTGGAAAGGCTGAAACTCTTTACTGCTGGTTACCTAAAAAAGGTTATGCAGAAGATAGAAAAGTGGTACTTACAATTACAGGGGAGAATGGAGGTCCTGCAATTCTGGAAAGTATAAAGGTTTATGAGTTTGAATCTCTTGAGAAAAAATCTGGTTTTATGGGTGTTAGTGAAGTTTCTTCAAGTAGGGTGACCATTTATTCAGCTCCAAATACAAAAGGGTTGTGGATAGAGTACGACAAGGAGAGAATAAGAGAGGTAATGGTTTACGATGCTACTGGAAGGCTGGTAAAAACAATCCGAACAAATACTCATAGGCTTTACTGGGACAGAAGAGATGCCTGGGGTAGGGAGGTTTCTTCTGGGGTGTATTTTGTGAAGGTAAAAACAGATAAGAATGTGCTGGTTTCAAAGGTGGTATTATGGAGATAGGAAAGGGTAAATATTTGAGGGGAGGTATATTCCTCCCCTCAATAATTTTTCTTTTCTTTTCTTTTCTTTTCTTTTACATGGGACTGGAACTTTACACTTAAACAGACGATTTTCCATCCTGCATATGATGACATAAAGGCTTATGATGTGAATCATGATGGTACCGATGAACTTGTTTTTTTAAGTGTAATGTATCCTGACAGTGTTTTCCCTGCTAACTCAAGGCCATGCCTTATGTACTGGAAGTTTAAAAATGATAGTTTTGTGCTTGCCAGGGCAGATACCACCCAGTACTTTGGTTACCGGTTTGGTATAGGGGATATAGACAGGGATGGTAAAACAGATATTGTGGGGGTGATAAATAAAAAGACATATGGTATAGATTACTGGTTGCAGGTGATAGAGAGTCCTGATGAGCATTCCTTTCCCTCTGAGTTGAGATGGGAGGAGAAGATAGAGGGATGGAATCCTTCCTTAACTGCATTAATTGATTTTGATAAGGATGATAAGTATGAGATGTGGATAAATGTTGATGCATTTACAACAAGGGTATGGGAGCAGAGATATCCTAACAGCGAGGTTTCATGGGATGAGGTGATAAACCGTGAGGATACCGCAGTGTGTGAGGTATGTGGAGATTTTGACAATGATGGTTTAATGGATTTTGCTGATTTTCATAATACCACATTTTCCACTGCGGTTTGGGAGAACAGGGGTGATAACAGGTATGAGAAGGTGTGGGAGGATAGTGCTGTATTTGTGAATGGTTTTGATGTTTTTTCAGGTGATACAGATGGTGATGGAGTGGATGAGTTATACATAAGTTTTCATCACCCTGTGGGTTTCAGTGTATTTAAGTTTTACCTTGTGTGGTATAGGAATACAGGTAACGATAGTTATGAGCCTGTGATAATAGATAGCACCCATGCAATGTCTCTTTTGGGACCTAATGTGGGCAGTGCTTGTGGTGATGTGGATGGGGATGGGAGGGATGAGATTGTGTGGGCATGTGCAAAGGTGGTTTATGTGCTTGACAGGAATGAGGATGGGAGTTTTGAGAGGAAGTGGTGCTGGGCTAACAATCTTGGGAAGTATACAAATGAATGTGCAAAGATTTTATGTCATGATTTCAATAAGAATGGTTATGATGAGATAATAATAGGAGGGGAGTATCGGACAGCGGTATATGAGATAGAGTGGGCAGGGATAGAGGAGGAAAGAGAAAGTCATGGGTTATCTTGTATGGTTGGAAAGGGTGCACTGTGTATAGACTGTCCTCCTGGGGTAAAAGAGGTGGAGATATACGATATGACAGGGAGGTTGGTGAGAGTATTTAAGAATCCTTCTTGTAGGCTTTACTGGGATGGGAGGGATAAAAAAGGCAGGAGGTTATCCTCAGGAATTTATTTTGTTAGGATACGAAAGGAGGAGAAAAGTCTTATAAAGAAGATTTTATTGGTAAGATGAAGGATATAGTTGTGAAGGTTGGATTTTGGGTTTACTTATATATTGAAAAGTTAAGGATGATGGAATAGCAGAAAGTATGGCTTTGGGGATACTGGTGCTGTATAACCTCTGATAATAGAAAATATCAGCAAAGAAGATTTTTCAAATAGTTTCAAGGAATACGGAAATTCACAATATCATAGTACAAATAGTAAGGTTTTTTAAGGAAATACCATAAGGTTCCATACATTGCAGTTTGTACTATAACATGGATACATTCCTATAGTGTGGGGGAAGGCTCTATGATTTCTGACCCTTCTATTAATTTGTATCATTTAATTTGAAATTTAAAAAGAAAAATTTCTTTCACTTCACAGTGAGAAGTATTTTCTACTGAGGGAATAAAAACCCAAGTAAACCTTTACCTATCTCTACTTCTGGTATTTCTTTTATTCTAACTTTTATATCGTATTTTATCTCCTTTCCAAAGGTATACAGGGAAAATATAGCTTCCCAGCAATGTAGATCTTTATTCACTACTAATGAATTTGAAAGGATTTCATGGGATGTAATATTCACCGTGGTTGAATAGTTTAAAGATATCCCAAACCCAGGTTTAAGAATAAAAGAAAAATTCCCAATTGTATTTCTTTCAGTGCCATGGTCAATAGAAAAGGCAAAGGAAGAGAGAGGAAAAAGAGGAAAGGTGGAGTCCTGATGAGATGTGTATTGTTGAGTGATGTGGAAAAAGTATGAAAACTTCATGGTATCAGGATAAAGGGTACCATTAAAAGTTATACTTCCCCATAGAAATACAGGAAGTTCTGCGCATAAAGATATGGGTGAGAGTTTTTTACTTTTAAAATCATAACTCCCGGATAGATTTATCCTGAGGAATTTTATTTTATAAAAGTTGGAGGTATCCTTTGCTATTTTTGCTTCAAAGTTATTGTGTAAAGAAAAGATTAAATTAAGAGAAGAAAATGAGGTATCAAATCTTGGGATTACTACTTTTTTATCCTTAATTGTATTAGGGGAAAAGGATATACCAACGGACGGGGCAATATCATGTAGAATTCCTTCGATCTTTTTACCTATCCAAAATATTCTGTAAAGGTGAAAATTGCAGGTAGAGGTAAAATTGTAATCTCCATCCAAAAATGATGTAGGAGAGAATGTTCTTTTTTCATTTAAGGTTAATGAGTTTGAAATATTATAGATTCCAAAGATTTTACCCGTATGAGTGAGAGTATAACTTTCACTCAGAGATACTTCTTCCTCATGCGTTTTCTTTTCTATTATTTTTTTCCTAAAAAGAGAAAAATAGGAAGAAAAAGATAGAGGTGGGATGGTGATAAATTTAGGGAAAAATGAGAAATTGGGTGAATGGATTATAGTTATGGAATCTTGAAAATTGTCTTTTCTTGAAAAGACGAGGGAAAAGCCTCCTATATCTGTACTTTTGGAGAAGGAGATGTTTGATTCACCTTCTTTTTTTACCCAAAGGTTAGGTTCTTCTGCATAGTCATTAATATAACTTGCATCACTTACCATATCTACATGGGCAGTTGAGTGTACCCCATAAAAAAGTAATGCATCGGTATTTGCTGCGATATTCCATCTTTCTCTTTTTGTATCAATCTCTCTGATGTAAGAACCTCCTATTCTTCCACTGGTAAATGGCTTAACTATCCATATTCCTTCAAATCCCAGTTTTATTCCCTTTTTTTCCATTACGTCCATTGTGAAGGTAAGGTCTGAGTAATCATTTATAACCCAGTAATAGGAGATCCCTTTTGCGTATTGCCCTTCATAAGTGGAATTGCCGAATTTAAAGGGAAGAAGACCAGATTTTCTTTTTCTACCAATAGGGAAAAACCAGAAAGGAGCCATTGCTACAGGAATTCGGTGTATGGTAAGTACAATCGGTTTTGCAAGTACCATATCATCCAGAAAAATTTTCAATCTTGGAGAATAAAAATAATAGTGTGGAGGATCTTTTTCACAAGTAGTATAATATCCATTGATCACATGGATTATTTTTTCTTTAACCAACCATATTCCTTCTCCTCTAAAGTAACCTTTTTCAATTGCTGTCTTTCCATACCACATTACAGCCTTTCGGGTTTTTAAAGAATATTCAAGTTTTTTACCTCTCAAACTATCGGTTTTTGAGCTAAACAGTACATCCTTATAAGCTGTAAGGATCCTTTTCTCTGTATCAAACACAATGGAATCAGAGAGTATTTTGAGATCTTTATATTTTACTGTTGCCCTACCCAGTAAAAGTACTTTTTTATCTTCGGTGAAATAAATAATGGTGTCTGCATGAAATTTAACTATTTTTAAAGTATCACTTAATGTATCTTTAAATTGAAAAAAAATTATTAAAAAGATCAGTGGTATTCTACTACTTTTATCTTTATTTTCCCTACAATTCTTAACACCTTTGCCTGTTCAGTGAGTTCCCCTTCGTTAAATTGAATATGAGTAGGATCTGCAGGAAACTCCCCAAAGGTGGCATCTACGGGTATCCATTTCCCTCCTATGTAAACGCTATTCCAAGCATGATAATAAAAACCATTTTGCAGGTAAACGACCCCTACCACTATTTTTGCAGGTATTCCTATTGCTCTGGATAAAGCTGCAAAAAGGATTGCATGTTCATTACAATCTCCTTCCATTGTTTCAAGTACCTCTACTGCAGAGGGGATGGAAGCAGTGGCTCTTTTCTTTATATTTTTAAACATCCAGTTTACAATCTTCTCTACTCTTTCCTTTGGCCCCTTAGTTCCTTTTGTGATTTCCTTAGCTTTTGTAATTATTTTGGGATCGTTTGACTGTATATAAAGTGAGGGAGATAAAAATCTCTTTATGAAAGCTGTGGTGTTTTTAATATTTTCTATTTCCGGTTTTTTAATGGTTATGATCATTGTATCTTTTTTAAACCTAAATTTTTGGAAATCGTTTTTAAACTTTAACTCTCCAATAGAATCAATCCCTACTATCTTTACTTTTAAATATTTAATCTCTCTTGGGTGTTCAATCGTAGAATCTGTTCTTATTGAAAAGTAGGACAAAAGATCCAGCTTTGCAATCTCGGATTCTATCTTTAAAGCTTCTTCTCTTGTTTCCCTAAGCATGGTGATTTTGGGTTCCTGAAGTTCTTTTATGCTTAATCCTGTGGAGTCTATCCATACCGAAGACTCCATGCCCAACATCTTTGTAATGAAATGAAGGGCTTTGTATATGTGATCTTTTATTTTTATACTTTCCCAACCCAAGACCTCTATTTCTGCATCTACAACCGATAATGTTGTAGGTTCAAATACAGATAGTTTTATCTTTCCTTTGATCTTTTTGTTTGCCAAAAGATAGAGTCCTATTGCCGGGGTTGGCAGTAATTTATTCCTTAGAGGCCACTCTTTTTTAAATTTCCTATCCACAGTTTCTATTTCCATTACAAGTTTATTGTTCAGTCTTTTTCCCCTTGCATGAAAAGTATGTTGTCTTGAAACAAGGTCAAATTCAAATCCTTTAAGTTCAAAAGTGCTGTCAGTAAAGGCATCAAAATTTGAAGAAAATTTTTCCTCTCTCCCCATTAAAAAAATTTTCATTCTCGTCTTTTGCCGAAATGTCCACCCTGTATCGCTTTTTTCCACCTTAGTATATACATATCCTATTTTAGAACCTCCTACGTACATACCCATCCAATCTTCAATTGTTGGGGATTGTGTTATAGAGAATGAAGTATTATTTGTTTTTTTGCAGAAAAGAAGAGCAATGCAAAATATAAACAACTTTTTTATTTTCATGATTAAATAATATTCTTTTTGAAAAAATAGTCAAGAAAAAGTTAAAAAATAAAAAATTTGATTTTTTTGTAAATTAAAGTAAAATTACCTATGCTTAAATTTCCTATTTTATCAATTAGATGGAAAAGGAGAAAAAACCATATAGAAAACTTTTATGGCATTGATTGAAGGATTTAAAGTGGTTAAAATTGCCACCTTTCTTGAGGCTCTGGTAATAAAATCCAGGCTTGAAGTAGAAGGTATTCCGGTGCAACTTTTATATGACTCAGCGGTTAAGCTTTATGGAATTACTGTAGATGGTTTAGGAGAAGTTAAGATACTTGTTCCTGTGAAATTTGTAAGTAAAGTAAAAAAAATATTGGATGAGAATACTCGTAACAGGTAAAACAGGAAGATTAGGTAGAGCATTGGTGAAGTTGTTGTCCAAAGATTATAAAGTTATTGCCCCTACGAGAAAGGAGATGGATATTAAAATTCCTTCTACCATTGATTATATAAAAAAAATATCCCCTGATGTAATCATTCATACAGCAGCGGTTACTTCAGTCGATTATTGTGAGAAAAATAAAAAAGAGGCTTATGATGTGAATGTAAAGGGAACTTTTTTTGTAGCATTAGGAGCCTCCTTGTGTAATGCAAAAATGGTTTATGTAAGTACCGATTATGTGTTTAATGGAGAGAAAAACAGTCCTTATAAAGAGTGGGATGAAACAGTACCTGTCAATTACTACGGTTTTTCTAAGTTAAAAGGAGAAGAAATTACCATTAAATTTGTAAAAAAATTTTTTGTAGTAAGGACAGCATGGCTTTTTGGATCTCCTGAGAAGGATGACTTTGTGGACGTTGTTTTAAAGTATGCAAAAGAGGAAAAAGAAGTTAGGTTTACAGAGGACCATATAGGTTCTCCCTCTTATGTGTATGACGTTGCAGATGCTATTAAACTACTTATAGAGACTGATTACTATGGAATATATCACATCGTTAATAAAGGTGAAACAACGAGAAAAGGATTTGCAGAAAAGATATTTAAAATAAAAAATATGAAAAGAGTAGTAAAGGGAGTGAAAGGTGAAGATGTAGGATTCATAGCCAAAAGACCATTTTATACTGCTCTTTCCTGTGAACTTTTTGAACAGACTTTAAAAAAAAGATTAAGACCTTGGGAAGATGCTCTCGCAGATTACCTTAAAAACACCTGCAAAGATTAATATAGGTCTTTGGGTAGAAAGAAAAAGAGAGGATGGATATCACAATATAAAAACTATCTTTGTCCCTATTACTCTTTATGATGAATTAAAATTAATAACAGCTGAAAATATAGAGTGTGTATGTGATGACCCCTGTATACCTTCTGGTGAAAAAAATCTCGCCTATAAAGCAGCACAAGAGTTCTTTAGATACACTGGATTAAAAGGTGGAGTGAAAATTCACATAAAAAAAAATATACCTGCAGGTAGAGGATTGGGGGGTGGATCTTCTGATGCAGCAGCAGTAATAAATGGATTATGTAATATGTTTGATATAAATTTGTCTTTTGAAGAAAGAGTATTCCTTGCATTGAAAATAGGAATGGATGTGGTATTCTTTTTACGTCCATTCCCTGCAATAGCAGAGGATAGAGGGGAGAAACTTTCGTATTTTAAATCTTTAAATTTCCCTATTCTTCTTTACTGTCCGACGTTTGGAATATCTACAAAATGGGCATATGCGTCTTTAAAAGAGTTGACAAATGCGGGAAATTGTATTAAAATTTTAAAAGACAGTTTAATGCAGGGGGAATTTGAGAAAATAGAAAAATGTGAATTTAATGTTTTTGAAGATATTGTATTTAAAAAATATCCTTTGCTTTTGGAGGTTAAAAAAGAAATGAAAAAGGCAGGGGCATACTTTTCCCTGCTTTCTGGAAGCGGGAGTGCGGTGTACGGAATTTTTAAAAATGATATTGGCGAAGATGTTTATAGAAAATTGGAGGAAAAGTTTGAGGGAGACTGGTATAAATGTGAACTGGCTATATAGGAACTGGGGAGTCGTCCAATGGGCAGGACACGGGATTTTGGATCCCGGAATCGTGGTTCGAATCCACGCTCCCCAGCTAACTTAATGTAAAAAGGAGGTAATTTGTGTTCACCAAAGATGAAATAAAGGTATTTACAGGTAGTTCAAATCCAAAACTTGGAGAGAAAATCTGTGCATATCTTGGAATTGAACCGGGCAGGGCTTATTTTGGAAGATTTAAGGATGGAGAAATAAGAGTAAAGATAGAAGAGAATGTGAGAGGTGTAGATGTGTTTATAGTCCAACCTACTCAACCCCCTGCTGAAAATCTTCTTGAACTCCTTCTCTTTATAGATGCAGCAAGAAGAGCATCTGCCTCAAGAATCACTGCAGTTATTCCCTATTATGGGTATGCAAGACAGGATAGAAAGGATGAACCAAGAGTTCCTATTTCGTCAAAACTTGTGGCAGATTTGATAGAAACTGCTGGAGCCTCCAGGGTTCTTACCATGGACCTACATGCAGAACAGATACAAGGATTTTTTAAAATACCTGTAGATCATTTATATGCTACTCCTGTGTTTGTGAACTATCTTAAGCAAAGTACAGATCTTTCAAATACCGTGGTTGTTTCTCCGGATCCAGGAAGTGCAAATAGGGCGAGAGCATTTGCTAAGAGGCTTGGAGGTCTTCCCATTGCAATAATAGACAAAAGGAGAGAAAGGCCAAACGAAGCTATGGCAATAAATGTGGTGGGAGATGTGAAAGACAAAAACTGTTTGATTTTTGATGATATAATAGATACAGGAGGTACTCTTATTGAAGCAACTCGTGCATTACTTGAAAATCAGGCTTCCAGAGTGTGGGCAGTTGCTACTCATGGAGTTTTTTCTGCAGATGCAATTAAAAGATTGCATGAATCAATGCTTGAAAGCATAATAATAACTGACTCTCTACCTGTGGAGAAGAAAAACCTTACTGAGAAGTTTAAAGTGCTTTCCATAGCAGAACTTTTAGGAGAGGCAATAAGAAGGATACACAATGCAGAATCTGTGAGTGCGTTATTTATTTAAACAATCTATAAATTAATAAAAAGGAGAGAAATATGAAATACATCCTTCATTATCAAATAAGAGAAGGTGTGGGAAAAGAAAGGGCAAAGAAATATAGAAAAGTAGGTAAAATTCCTGCAATAATATATGGTAAAGGCGAGGAATCGGTTCCGATTCTTGTGGATGAGAAAGAGTTTATTGAACTGCTTAGCAAAATAAAGGGTAAATTTCCTGTAGTAGAACTGAAAGGAGAAAAAGGTAAAAGCTTAAGAGCGGTAATAAAATCCATCCAGAAACATCCCATTACAGATGAATTTCTTCATATTGATTTTCACCACATCCATGTGCATGAAACTGTGTATGTGGATGTTCCGATACATCTTAAAGGTGAAGCTCCTGGAGTGAAAAAAGGAGGGATGCTTGATCAAATTCTTTATGAACTTCCTGTAAAGGGAAGCATGAATAAGATTCCTCCCTTTATAGAAGTGGATATTTCGAATCTTGAGATAGGGGACTCAGTACATGTAAAGGACCTCTCATTGAAAGGAATAGAACCTGATATTGATCCTGAAAGTACAATTGTTACGATTCTTGCTCCAAAGAAGGTAGAAGAGGAAGTTGAAGAAGTAAAACCTGAGGAAGTACCTGAGGAGGAAGAAAAACAAGAAGAAAAAGAGGAGGAAAAGAAGGAGGAGTGATAGTAGCAGGACTTGGAAATCCAGGAGATGAATATCGATTCAGCAGGCATAATGTAGGATTTTTAGTTGTAGAAAATATTGCTAATGAAAAAAAGATAAAATGGATAAGAGAAAGGTACTTTCTTTTTGCATCTTTTAACGATACCATACTTTTAAAACCGATGACTTATGTAAATAGATCAGGAATAGCAATTCAAGAAGCATGTGAGAGGTTTAATAAGCCTTTTCTTGTAATTATAGATGATGTGGATATTCCTTTTGGGAAAATACGGATAAAAAAGAAAGGTGGAGCGGGAGGGCATAATGGTTTACAGTCAATAATAGAGATAATGGAGACAAGAGAATTTCCAAGAATAAGGATAGGAATTGGACCTCGGCCTCCTGGATATGAACTGGTAAAGTATGTTTTGTCCCCCTTTACTCCCGAAGAAATGAAGGTACTCCCTTCCATAATAAAAGATGCTTCAAAGGCAGTGTATATGATATTGGAAGAAGGAATAGAAAAGGCAATGAATGTGTTCAATTCAAAATGAAGGTAGGGATAATAGGTTTACCAAATGTAGGGAAATCTTCTCTTTTTAATTTACTAACCAGTTCTTCAGTCTCTGTGGCAGAGTATCCCTTTACTACTATAGATCCTAACTGTGGCATGGTGGTGATTCCGGATGAGAAACTCAATAAGCTTGCAGAGGTTCTCTCACCTGAGAAGGTCACTCCTGCGATGATTGAATTTGTAGATGTAGCAGGATTGGTGAAAAATGCTCACAAAGGAGAAGGATTGGGTAATCAGTTTCTATCTCATATAAGAGATGTAGATTTAGTGGTGCATGTACTTAGAACATTTGGATTGGATGAAGCTCCCTTTATTTATGATACAATAGATCCTAAAAGAGATAAAGAGCTGGTTGAGGCGGAACTTGCACTCGCAGATCTTGAAATTATAGAGAAAAGATTAAAAAAGATAGAAAAAGATGCTGGTAGAAAAGAGGAGAAAGAAATTTTAGAAAACTTTAAAGAAAAGTTGGTAAAAGGGGAGAGGGTTGAAATAAAAGATGAAAAAGTTCAAAAATTTTTGAAAGGGATGGGAATATTGAGTTACAAGCCCTTTTTATATGTGATTAATTCATCATCCTATAATAAATGGGAAGGATGGAAACCGGATAATGCATATCTTATTTCCTGTAAACTTGAAAATGAAATGAGAGATTTTTCAGAAGAAGAAAAAAGGGAGATGAGAAGGGAGTTGGGGCTTGATGAGAGAGGGATAGAAGGAATAGTTGAAGAAGTATTTAAAAAGTTAGGGTTAATAAGATTCTATACCATAAAAGGTAAAGAGATAAGGGCCTGGGTGATAAAAAGAGGAACAACAGTGTATGAAGCAGCTGGCAAAATACATTCAGATATACAGAGAGGTTTTATAAAAGCTGAAGTAATTCCCTTTGAAAGATTTATGGAATACGGAGATTATAGAAAAGCGCATGAAAATGGAGCAGTCCAAATAGAGGGAAGGGATTATATTGTGAAAGATGAAGATATAATCCTTATAAAGTTTAAAATTTGAAAATTTATTTAAAAATTCACTTGACAAATTATTTTATGCTTTTATAATTTTTTGTGTATAGTAGGAACAAAAAGGAGGTGAAGATGTACAAACGACTAATAGGCTTAGGGGCATTAATCCTGTTTATAACAGGAATGTTTACTACTGGTTGTACCCGGTATGCATCCAAGGAACTACTTGCCCAAATGGAACAGACATGTCAGGCTGCGGATGAGGCAGAGGCAAAGGTAGCACAGCTTCAATCAGAGCTGGAAGGTTTAAAAGCTGAGAAGGCGAAAAAAGAGGCAAGAATAAAGGAACTTCAGGAGAGAATAAAGGATCTTGAATCCAGAAAACCAACTCGTTAATAAGGAGGAAAGATGAAAAAAATATTAACATTATTGGTTGCTTTCTTTATTGTAGTAAATGTTTCCTTTGCTGAAAAAATAAAAGAAGAGGAGGCAAAAAAAAGAATAGAGGAATGTAAGGCAAGAGAAGAAGCAGCAAATGCTCAGATCAATGAACTTCAGCCTAAGGTTGATGCTTTAAAAGCTGAAATTCAGGAACTGGATAAAAAAATAAAAGAACTTGAAACAAAACTTGCAGAACTGGAGAAAGGGCCAAAATACTGGGGTAGGTATACTGTAAAACCAGGTGATTACCTCTCTAAGATAGCAGGTTATCCTTATGTATACCATGATCCTTCTAAATGGACTGTAATTTATGAAGCTAATAAAGATCTTATCAAAGATCCTGACCTTATTTTCCCTGGTTGGGTTCTTTTCCTTCCTGGTGTAAATGAATGGAAGGTATATCCTGGAGATTGTTTATGGAAGATAGCAAGTTATCTTACCGTATATGGGGATGCAAGCAAGTGGCCTAAAATATACGAGGCTAACAAGGATAAAATAAAGGATCCAGACCTTATCTATCCTAATCAGGTATTTGTGATCCCAAGAGACTAATTGAGACAATCTTCTAAACAGGGGGAAGAGAAACCTTTTCCTCTTCCCCCTGTCTCCAAAAATAAATGGCAAGAAGGACCCTTAAGTTAAAGGGTATAGACCCTTTGTTGGTTACTGGTGTAGGAGGGGAATATCTTAATTTGTTAAAAGAAAATTTTGATGTAAAGATTACAGCGAGAGGGAATAAAATAATTCTTGAAGGTAAAGATAAGGAAGTTTCTAAAGTTGAGAGACTTTTGTCCATTTTTAAAGACCTTGCAGGAAGAGGCAGAATTATAGATACAACTACGGTGATGGACGAGATAGAGAAGATAAAAGGTATTAGAGAGAAGGAAGAAGGCCTTATATATACTCCAAGAAAGGTAATCAAACCTAAAACAGATCATCAAAGAGAGTACATAAAATGTATTGAAAAATTTGATGTTGTATTTGCAATAGGTCCTGCAGGAACGGGTAAAACCTATTTAGCAGTTGCAATGGCAGTGCAGGCATTGGAGAATGAAGAAATAGATAGGATTATTTTAACACGTCCCGCTGTGGAAGCGGGTGAATCTTTGGGATATCTTCCTGGTGATTTTAAAGAGAAGGTAGACCCTTATCTTAGACCCCTTTACGATGCTCTTGCAGATATGATTCCTCCGGAGAGAATGAGAAGATTGATGGATAATCAAATAATAGAGGTAGCACCTCTTGCTTATATGAGGGGTAGAACACTTTCTGATGCATATATAATTTTGGATGAAGCTCAAAATACAACATCTTCTCAGATGAAGATGTTTTTGACAAGACTTGGATGGAATTCAAAAGCCATAATCACAGGAGATATTACTCAAGTAGATATAAAGTTTGTAAAATCCGGTCTTGTTCATGCTATAGAAATTCTAAAAAATGTAAAAGGGGTTAAATTTGTTCATTTTGATAAGTCTGATGTGGTAAGACCTCCTCTTGTGTCTGAGATAATCAAAGCTTATGAAGAGGCAGAAAATGTTGAGAACAACCGTTAAAAATTTTCTTCCTTTCCTCATAATTCTTGTTCCTTTTAATCTAAGAAACATTTTTATGCGTGAGTTTAAGGTCTATGAAAAGGGAGATATTCTTGATAGAGATATAAGGTCTCCTTTTTCATTTTATATTAAAAAAACAAAAGAGGAAATAGAAAAAGAAAAAAAGATGGAGGAGAAAAAGGCTCCTTTAGTGTTATACATATCCCAGGATGTAGAGGATAAAATAAATGAATTGATTAAAAAATTGGAAAAGGGAGATTTCAAAGGACTAAAGATTTCAGAGGAAACAAAAACCATATTGAAAAGCCAGGAAAAAAGAAATTTGTTGAAGGCTGTGGAGATTACAGTAAAAGATATATTGTCAACCGGATACTTTTTGTTAAAAGAAAATTATCCTCCTAATAAGAGTGTAAAGATAGAAAAAGGAGAGAATGTTTTTGAAGAAAAAGTTGCAGGATTGGTAGGGCCATCTGAGATAGATAGTATTCTTTCCTGCAGAGAGAAAAAGTATTTCCCAAACAATAAGAAAATGCAGAAAGCATATACGGAGATCGTTTTAAGTCTTATATCTCCCAATATATTTTTGGATAGAGTTAAAACAGAAAAAGAGGTAAAAAGTAGAAAAATAAGTTTAGTAAAAACAGTGGTTTCAAAGAATGAAATTATAGGAAGGAAAGGGGAAAAAGTGAATCAAGCGATGTGTGAAAAAATTAAAGCTATTTATGAGCTAAGATACAGTAACAAGTTTGTAGGGATTATATTGAAAGAGAATATTTTTCTTTTTATAATTCTTGTTATTTTTTATGGAGTGCTTTCTTTTTTTATAAAGCCTGATTTTAGGTTTTCATTACTTTTGTCTCTTTTGATTACTATTCCTTCTATAGGTTCTTTGCTTTCATTCCCTGTATTTGGTCCTTATGCTTTGTTCTTCATATTTGCAGCAGTAGGGGTTTCTATGTTTTATAGAATTAACATAGTAGTTATTTCTATACTATTCTTTTCTATAATTTTCTCTTATATTTTTAATCCATCATTTTATTTTTACTGTTTTATATTTACTTCATCACTTGTTGCAGGAATTGTATCCCTTAAGATTCAGACTCGGTTCGAACTTTATCGCCCCTTATTATGGGGTTCTATTACAGGGATTTTAATCTATCTTCTTTTTCATGTTGACTATTTTATAAATGTACAGGAGAGCCTACAAAAAGTAGTGATAATATCTTCTGCAAATTTGTTTGCATTGATTGGATTTTATATTTTCCTACCTTTATTAGAGAAGGTAGGAAAAGTAGTTTCAGGAATTACTTTATCCAGGCTTGCAGATCTTAATCACCCTCTTTTGAAGGAGTTTGCAATAAAGGCTCCAGGCTCATACAATCATAGCATTACAATTGCAAAACTTGTGGAGACAGTTGACATTCCTGATTTCAATAAAAAACTTGCGGTATGTGGAGCATACTACCATGATATAGGAAAGATGAATAAACCTGAATATTTTATAGAGAATCAATATAGTATAAATCCTCATGACTATTTAAAACCTAAAATAAGCGCTCTTATACTTCAAGCACATGTTAATGATGGAGTTAAAATAGCACAGAAGTATGGATTACCTGAACCGGTGATAAAGATAATAAAAGAACACCATGGAACTACAGTGATGGAGTATTTCTATACTAAAGCTTTGAACAATGGAGAGGAAGTTAGTGAAGATGACTTTAGATATCAAGGGCCAAAGCCTTCTTCAAAAGAGTCTGCGGTGGTTATGCTTGCGGATGCAGTAGAAGCAAGGATAAGAGCAGAGGGATTTGATAGTTCTGAAGAATTAAGAAGAAAGATAAGAGAAATATTTGAAAAGAGAATTCGTGATGGACAACTAAATGAGGTAGCCATTTCTTACAAAGAACTTGGAATAATAGAAAGTTCGTTTTTTAAAACTCTACTTGGAGTATATCATAGGAGAATAAAATATGAGGAAGGTAAGAATATTCTCAAAAAGAAAAATTCCTGGAAGGAACAGAATAAAGAGAATAATAGAAAAAGTTCTTAAAGACCATAAAGTTAAAGGGGAGATAAACATTATATTTACAGATGATGAATATATCACAGAATTGAACAGAAGATATAAGAATCGAAATGCCCCTACCGATGTACTTGCTTTTGAGTTGTTTGAAAATGGTGTAGTAGGGGAAGTTTACGTTTCTTTGGACACTGCAGAGAGACAAAGCAAACAATATGGTAACTCTTTTGAAGAAGAGTTAAGCCTTCTTGCACTACATGGTGTACTTCATATTTTAGGCTATTCTCATAGAAAGATGAAGCCATTGATAGAGAAATATTTAAAATAAGATGGTAATTTTGCTTGTTGTTTTCGCGATACTCGTCCTTTTTGTTCTTTCTGCTTTATTTTCTGCTTCAGAAACTGCGGTATTTTCAATGCCTACTTCTAAAAGATTGAAGTTAGAGGAAAATAGAAAAATAAAAATAATGTTTAATAATCAGGATATAATACTTGCAAGTATTTTGACCGGGAATCTAATAGTAAATGTTATGATATCTTCTCTTGGTACACTTCTTTTTATTTATATTTCAGAAGCTTCCAGAATGCCAAGAGAGATTATACTTCCATTAGGAGCGATTTTAATCGTATTATTGCTTCTATTGTTTGGAGAAATAACCCCTAAAATAATTGCTGTTAGAAATCCTACCCAGGTATTTAAAATTGCTTTTCCTGTGATTTATACCGTATTTTATGTTTTCAGACCCTTAGTAATTCCTCTTGGTTTTATTACAAGAAGGCTATTTAAACCTAAGGAAGTATTCCCTACAGAGGGAGATATACATGCTATGGTGAATATCGCAAGAAAACTTCATGTGATAAAAGAAGATGAAGAAGAAATAATGGAGAACTTACTCCATCTTGGAAAGATGACGGTTAAAGAGATAATGACACCGAGGGTGAAGATGATCGCCTTTGATGAGAAGATTCTGATAGGAGAGGCGGTTTCTTTAATAAAGAGAACGAAGAAATCAAGATATCCAGTATACCGTGAGAATATAGATAATATTACAGGAATTGTATATACCAAGGATATCATAATCAGTGAAGAAAATAAAAGATTAAAAGACATATCTCGGGAAGTATTATTCGTTCCTGAGACAAAAAAACTCATAGAACTGTTGGAAGAGTTTAGGAAGGGGGAACAGCATATAGCCATAGTGGTAGACGAATTTGGAGGAACTTCAGGATTAATAACGCTTGAGGATATTTTGGAGGTAATATTCGGTGAGATTGCAGACGAATATGATATACATGTAGAAGAGCCTTACAAAAAAATATCCAAAGATACCTATGTTTTTGAGGGTGATGTGGATATGTTGAAGGTTAAAAAAGTTTTCAGCGGTGCGTTTGACGATGTGGAGTGTGAAAGATTGTCTGAGTTTATTTTAGAGAAACTTGGTAAAATACCTAAAAGAGGAGACCGGTTTATCTACAATGGTGTTGAAATTACGGTGAAAAATATGAAAAAGCAGGCAATAGATAAGGTAATGTTAAAAAAAGTATGATAGAACTTTTACTTGGTATTTTATTTATACTGTTACAGGGTTTCTTTTCAGGGAGTGAGACTGCCTATATAGTTGCCAAACCTGTGAGATTAATAAGGGGCAAGGGAAAGAAGATACTTGAACTATTGGAATCTCCTGAAACTATACTTCTTACTACCTTAGTTGGGACCAATATTGCGGTGGTACTCTCTTCAATGTTTCTTACCGAATTTTTTGTTGATATCATGGGGCATGCTGGAACTACATATGCAGTAATTACAGGAGCATTTCTTGGGTTATTATTAGGAGAGTATTTCCCAAAAGAATTTGCAAGGAATTTTGCAGAGCCTTTTGTAGATAGGACCTTTGGGTTTTATAAAATATTTACTGTTCTCCTTGCGCCTTTAAATAAACTAATTAATAAATTTTCTAAAATTCCTACAGAAAAAAGAACCATCTCAAAAAGAGAGTTACTTTCAACGGTTAAACTTGCAGAAAGTATGGGATTGATAGAAAAAAGAACCTCTCCAAGATTTGCCAATATTTTAAGAAGTTTTAAATATACTGCAGAAGATGTAATGACTCCTTGGGAGTTTGTAGTAAAGTTGTATGAAGGATTTTCAGAAGAAGATGTGAAAGAGTTAATTAGAGAAGAAGGATTCTCTCGATATCCTGTGGTAAATAAAAAAGGGCATGTTATAGGCATATTTCATGTCAAAGATATCCTTTTTAGAAAAAGAGAATTGAGAAGACCCATTTTTGTATATCCTAAGTTGAGAATTGCAAAGATATTTAGGGTAATGCAAAAAACAAGAGAACATATGGTTATAGTAGGAGATAGTAAAGCTCCTTTAGGGATGGTGACTTTAGAAGATATTCTTGAAGAATTTGTAGGAGAGATAAGAAGCGAGGCATAATTATAAGTAAATATAAGACTCGGTAATATTTTGAAATTCATCCTGTAGAAACCGTATAGTAAAATTAGTTTGAAAAAAATTTATTTTTGTTTAAAATTTAAGATGCATCGGGAAAATTTTCAATGGTATAAAATTTTGATACCAGATATTATAGAGTCTCTTAGAACCAATGATTTGAAGTCAGTAAAAGAATTTTTAAAAGAATTGATGCCAGCAGATATTGTGGAAATATTACAGGAGTTACCTGCTACGGAACAAGCAGTTGTGTTTAGATTGCTTGAAAAAGAAAAAGCAGCGGATGTGTTATCAGAAATGTCAAAAGATATGGTAGAAGAGCTTATAGAGAATTTAACCAGAGATGAGACTAAGAAGATATTTGCCTCCATGGATCCAGATGATAGAGTAAGGCTATTGGATGAACTTCCTGCTTCTCTGGTAGAGAAAGTAATGTCATCCCTGCCACAGGAAAAAAGAGAAGAGATAATGGTGTTATTGAATTATCCTGTGGGATCTGTCGGGCATAGAATGAGACCTGAATTTGCAAGAATAAAGGGGGAAATGAAGGTAAAAGAGGCTATAGAATTTTTAAGAGAAAGACCTTATGATGAAGAATTATTGAGAGAAATATATGTTACGGATTCAAAAAGAAAACTTCTTGGAGTAGTAACATTGCCCAGATTGATAAAGTCTCCTTTGGATGCAAAGGTTGAGGATATAATGGAAACATCGGTCTTTTCTATAAATGCCTATGAAGATCAAGAGAAAGCAGCGAAAATAATGAAGGATTACGATTTGATAACCCTTCCTGTAGTAGATTCGGAATCCAGATTAATAGGAATACTCACTATAGACGATATAATGGACGTTGTAGAAGAAGAGGTTACAGAAGATATACACAAACTCGGAGGTATGGACCCCCCAAGTCCTGAGGAAGAGTATCATAGGTTAAGAATAATGGAGCGTGTAAAAAAAAGAGTCCCTTGGCTTGTTACTCTTTTGATTCTGGAACTGATTACAGCTACAGTGATAAAGAATTTTGACAAACTGTTGAATTCTGCTATTTTTCTTTCGTATTTTATACCCATGTTAATAGGTACTGGAGGCAATACAGGAACACAATCTGTGACTTTAACTGTAAGAGCAATAGCACTCGGAGAAATAGAGGTTACTCACTTCTTAAAAGTACTTGCTAAAGAGCTTTTTACAGGTCTGTGGATGGGCACTCTTCTTGGAATTATTGGTGCTTCAGTTGCATTTATAATAGTTAAACATCTTAAAGTCTCTGCAGTTGTGTTTCTTGGACTTCTATCAGTTGTGCTCTTTTCAAATGCATTTGGAATAGTCCTCCCTTTTATCTTCAAAAAACTCCATATAGATCCTGCAGTATCTTCTTCTCCACTTATCACTACATTAATTGATATATGTGGTTTATTCTTGTATTTTTCTATAGCAACCGCTCTTTTGTAGAAAATTGAGAAAGGCGGCACCCGGATTCGAACCGGGGAATAGCGGTTTTGCAGACCGCCGCCTTACCACTTGGCTATGCCGCCTTAAAAGCGGGAGACGGGATTTGAACCCGCGACCCTCACCTTGGCAAGGTGATGCTCTACCACTGAGCTACTCCCGCTTTTTAAAATTATATCTATAACTTTTTTAATGTCAAGGTATACAAAAAGGCTGTTCGAAAAATAAGGGTTGCATTTGGGGAATTTTTGTATATTTTTAAAGTCTTAAGGGGATTGTTCTCCCGGGAAGTTTTAGAAAAGCTTCATGGTATTTTTATCTCTTCCATTCCTCTCAACATATCATTTCCCGAATTAAAAGACTTTCCAAGAAACTATTGCAGAAAGTTATCTCTTAATTTAAGAGTTTGGATAGTGGATGGCCCAGGATAAGTTATAATGACATATACCCAATAAAGTTTTTCAGGGGCATGGTGATAAGAAACATAAAATCTCAGGGGAAGGTTGTTGTTATAATTCTTACTTTGGATGGTAGAAGAGTTATTGTTGTTGCTTCTTCTGGAGGTCCGTATGCAAGTGAAGTAAAGTTGTTAGTGGATGCCTTAAAATTTATAAATAAGGTTAATATAGGTAGTGTTTTGGTGGCAGATAAGTGTTATGATAGTATAGAGGTTATGGAGATGAGGGGATAGCGGAGAAAATGGTTTTTGTTTCTTTTGGACAATTTTTATCATCTATTTTGCATTGAGGGGGTCATGGGTGATTTTTCGTGATAGAAAATACCAACAATAAGAATTTTTCGAACACTCTCTCAAGATAATTGACTTTTTTTCCTTTTTGCTTATACTTAAATAAGTTCCCCGGTAGCTCAGTGGGTAGAGCGGGTGGCTGTTAACCACCAGGTCGGGGGTTCGAGGCCCTCCCGGGGAGCCATTCTACATTCTGGGCGAAACTGAAAATTTCAGAGGATTCTGTAAGAAT
>CAYQJV010000030.1:0-21069 GCA_964417925.1 uncultured bacterium
CTATAATAAACACTACTTTCAAATTAGTGTTGTTTTCTCTTATTTACTATCTCATCTTTATTGCTTTTGGAGTAACTCTCAGATACATCTCTGTAATGATTCCAGTAGCCTATGGACTTTACATCGCAGGGATAGGCAATATTTTTAAGGTTTTTATATCTTTCATTACCAAAAATCCTTATCCTCAGACCTCTCTTGCTCTTTTTTATGGAAAATTTACTCCAGAACTTGCAAAGTTATGGCACTACAAAATTGCTTCTCATGTAGATATATTTACTTTGTGGTCTCTTTTTATAATTGCAACAGGATTTTACGTAATAACAGGTCTTGAAAGGAAAAAGACATTCATGGTAGTGTTTGGACTCTGGGGAGTTTATATACTCATTACTGCTTTTATCCCCTTTCCAGTCAAATGATTGAATTATTGATATTTTTGTCTTCAGATACCCTTGAACTTACCCTTTCTTCTGCAATAGATATAGGCCTTACTCACAACCTCTCTTATCTGGAGAATAAAATAGAACTTGAAGAAAAAGGAATATACTTTACCGAAGCCTTGACCCAATATATTCCTTCTCCATATTACAGTTGGCAGAAAAACGATGCAGATCCAGAGAAACTGCATATCTCCTCCTTAAACATTGAACAACCTATACTGGATGTAACAAAAATTACATCCTTGGTTTCTTCATTTTACAGTTTTAAATCCAATAAATGCATGGAAACAGAAAAAAGAAATGCTCTTGTTCTTCTTATAACACAAAAGTATGTAGAACTTTTAAAAGCAAAGTTTAAATTAAAAATAGTTGAAAAGTCCTTGAAAAGAGCAGAATTTTATAAAAAACTGGTTGAAAAAAAACTAAAAATAGGGAAAGGGACATTACTTGAAAAACAACGAGCGAGTCTTGAACTTACCAAAGCCAGAATAGAATTTATAGAACAGAAAAATCAGGTAAAAATAAAAGAAAGAGAGTTTCTTGAGACAATAGGAATAGAGGAAAATGTAGCAGTAAAACTACATGAATTTGATGTTCCAGATGAATATCAAATACCTCCTTATGATAGCATACAGAAGGTATTCTTGAAGTGCAATCCCGTAATAAAAAATCAAAAAATTCTTCTTTCTTCTTCCAAAAAGAAACTCTTTCTTTCGGCACTTTCTATACTTCCT
Organism: uncultured bacterium; assembly: GCA_964417925.1. Classification (GTDB taxonomy): domain Bacteria; phylum Hydrothermota; class Tepidihabitantia; order B3-TA06; family CAYQJV01; genus CAYQJV01. The sequence goes on from CAYQJV010000030.1 coordinate 1,172, forward strand.
ACTATCACCTATAAGTGGAGTTACACATATGTTGGAAAAGAAGCAGTATATTCTCCAGGCGATATAATCAACAGAGGCAATTACTCAAAAGGACTTATTTTCTCAATTGTTTTAAATCCATTCTCCTATTGGCTCTCAAGTGCTAAACTGGAAAAAGAAGTAGAAAGATTAAATCTCCAATTAAAGGAGAAAATCGTCAGTCTTTCCAGAGAACTGGAAAATCTTTATCTATCCCTTTCTACCGTACACGAAAAGATCAAACTCTCAAAACAGGCAAGAAAGGAAGCAGAAATATCTTTACGTATAGCAAAAAAACAGTTTCAACTTGGTACAATAACATTGATGGAATTGATGGATGCTGAAAAGAACTTCAGAAATGCAGAATACCAGTTATTCTCTTCTCTTTACGATGCATTTATTCTAAAAGAAAATATAAACTACATTGCAGGAATGGAGGTAATAAAATGAGAAAAAGTAAAAAGGTGGCATTAGGAATAGGAATAGGAATTACTATGTTTATTTTGATCATCATTCTTAATCTTCATCAAAAAGAACCGTGTAAAAAGGTTAAAATAGAAAAAATAAAAAAACAGGATATTGTCTCAGTAGTAAGAATTGACGGTGAAATAAAGGCAGAAAAGCAAGTAAACATTGGTACCGAAGTTATGGGCAAAATTCAAAAGATAATGGTAAAGGAAGGAGACAAGGTAAAAAAAGGAACACCTCTGTTCAGAATAGATCCTACTTCTTATATAATAAAAGTAAAAGAATTACGGGCAAAACTTACAGGAGATCTTGCAAAATATGAAAACATTAAGAAAGAACTTGAAAGAGCAAAAACTCTATTTAAAGACAGTTTAATATCAAAAGCAGAATATGAAAATATCCTTTCTCAGTACAAAACTATGATTGCTGTTCTTTCAGCAGATAGTGCTTCCTTAGAAGATGCTGAAATACAATTATCAAAAACTATAGTTAAATCTCCCATTGATGGAGAGGTAATTGCAGTTTATAAAGAAGAGGGCGAAAACGTAATTGTGGGAAGGATAAACATTGAAGGTTCTGTGGTAATGGTGGTTGCGGATATGAGTAAAATGGTGGTGTCATGCTATGCAGATGAAGCAGAGATACCAAAGATAAAACCAGGGCAACCAGCAAAAATAAAAGTAGATGCATATCCAGATATTGTGTTTAAAGGAAAGGTTAAAAAAATAGTTGCCATGCCTGCAAGTTCTTCTATCCAAACTCAAACATCTTCATATCCTGTGGAAGTAGAAATAGAAAAAAATAAAAAAGGTATTAAACTTTTACCTGGCATGTCTGCAACTTGTGAAATAATAACAGGCAGAAAGAAAAATGTAATTACAGTGCCTTTAACAGCAGTGGGAAAAAAAGAAAAACAAGGAAAAAAATCCCAAGATTTTGTGTTTGTGTATAAAAATGGAAAAGCAGAAATGCGAACAGTGAAACTTGGAATAAAAGGAGAACATAGAGTTGAAGTAGTGAAAGGGTTAAAAGAGGGAGAAGAAATAATCACAGGTCCATATACTATTTTAAAAACCTTAAAACACGGGGAAAGGGTTTGTCCTTAATCATAAAAACAGAAGAAATCACCAAGGTATACAAAATGGGAAAGATAGAGATACATGCTTTGCGCGGAGTAAACATTGAAGTGGAAGAACAGGAATTTATTGCGGTAATGGGGCCTTCTGGTTCAGGAAAGTCCACCTTAATGCATATCTTAGGGTGTCTTGATACACCAACCAGTGGAAAGTACTTTCTTGATAAGATTGAAGTATCTACTTTTTCAGAAGATGAACTTGCAGAGATAAGGAAAAATAAGGTTGGATTTGTTTTCCAAAATTTCAACCTTTTGCCAAGACTCAAAGCGTGGGAGAATGTTGCTCTTCCTTTAATCTATAAAGGAAAATCTGAAAAAGAGCAAAAAGAAAGGGCCCTTGAAATGCTTGAAGCAGTGGGATTACTGGATAGAAAGGACCATAGACCAACAGAGCTTTCAGGAGGGGAAGCTCAAAGAGTAGCAATTGCCAGAGCTCTGGTAAATAACCCAAGAATAATTCTTGCAGACGAACCTACAGGAAATCTTGATTCTAAAACAGGAAAAGAAATAATGATGATATTCAAAAAATTAAACAAAAAAGGGAAAACCATTGTTCTTGTAACTCATGATGTTGAAATTGCAAAATACGCAGAAAGAATAATAAAAATAAAGGATGGTGTAATAGAATCAATTTGACTTCCACTAAAAGTAAAGTATAATTTTTCAATGCTTACTTTTTGTTTTGCATCTTTCTACTTTCTAATAATTCTTACAGTAATCCTCTTCGTTATCGGGATATTTGGATTTAAAATATGGATGTTTATAGATGCCTTAATAAGACCGGAAGAGAAGTATCCACAAAAAGGGCCTTACATCAAATTAATATGGGCTTTGTTTATATTCTTTGCAGACATTGTTGGTCCTCTTACCTACCTTATACTTGTAAAACTTCAAAAGTATAAAAAGCAATGATTCTATTAATCTTGTTTTTATCTTTTGATAGAGGACTGTTAAAAAGAGTAGAAAAACCTTTAAGTATAAAATCTTGTTTTACAGAAAGAGGCTATAATGTTATTCATTACGATATTTTTTTATATAAAATAAACGAGGAAGAAAAAAGTATAGAAGGAAAGAGTTCAATTCTTATTGAAAGTCAAAAAAACAACCTTGATACAGTCTATCTACATCTTGCAAAACTAAAAGCAGACAGTATAAAAGAAAACAGTAAAACACTTAGTTTTTTACAACAAGGAGACTCTATTATTGTTTTTTTATCTTCCTCAAAGAATTTACATGACACTTTTAAAATAGATGTATACTATTCAGGAAATCCAGCCCATGAGTTAAGTTTTGGAGGTTTTTGGTTTTCGTATAGAACCATCTATACCATGGGAGTAGGATTATATACCGATCCCCCTTCAATGGCAAGATACTGGTTTGCCTGCGTTGATGAACCAGCAGATAAAGCAACAGCGGACATCTATATCACTGTGGACAAAAATAAAATAGCTGTATCCAATGGAGAACTGGTTGAAGAAATAGAAGAACCAGAAGATAAAAAAACATACCACTGGAAAGAAAGTCATCCTGTTTCAACCTACTTACTTTCAATTGCAATTTCTGATTACATAGTATTTAAAGACTCATTATACGACTGGATATACCATTATATTCATCCTGAATACATAGAAAATGCCAAGGTTTCCTTTAAAAACGTGCATTTAATGATGGAAACATTCACACATCTGTTTTCCCCTTATCCTTTTGAAAAGTTCTCCTTCGTTGCCACACCAAAAGGAGATATGGAACATGTTACTGCAGTATCTCACTTAGAAACTTTGATAGATGGAACAAACACATATGACTACATTCTTGCCCATGAACTTTCCCATCACTGGTGGGGTAACTGGGTTACAATAAAGGACTGGAAAGATATATGGCTTAATGAGGGATTTGCAACTTATTGTGAAGCCTTGTATGAAGAATACATAAATGGAAGAGAAGCATATAATGAATATATTAAAGGAATAATGGATTTTTATCTAAGAAGTGGAGAGTTATTTCCTATCTACGCTCCACAAAAAATGTGGGGAGCAACCACATATGAGAAAGGAGCTTCAGTTCTTCACATGTTAAGATACATAACCGGTGATAGCAATTTCTTTAAAATTTTAAAAACTTATGGAGAAAGATTTGGATTCAAAAACGTTACCACAGAGGATTTTAAAAACGTCTGTGAAGAAATATATAAAGAGAACCTTGATTGGTTTTTTGATGAGTGGGTATATGACTGGGGATATCCTGTATTTGAATACACATGGAAAAAAGAGTATAAAAAAGTATATGTAAAAATCAAACAGGTGCAGGAAATAGGCCCTTTATTTAAAATGCCTGTGGAACTTCTTTTTAAGGATAGTGTAAAGGATACAGTGATAAAGGTGTGGGTGGAAAATCAAGTAGATAGTTTTACGTTTACTCTCTCCTTTGTCCCAGATACCTTTAAATTTGATCCCAATAACTACATCCTAAAAAAAGCAACCTATATGCCCTATGGAATAGAAGAAAAGGCAAGGCAATTCTTTGTAAAAATAAACTCTTTTATACCAGAAATAAGAATACATTCTCCAGAACCAACAGATGTGTGCATAAACATCTATGATGCCTCAGGAAGAAAAATTCAAACCCTTTATAAGGGGCCTTTAAAAGGATATAGAGTAATAAAATGGAGGAACTTTAAAAATTACTCATCTGGTATCTATTTTATAAAGATAAATACAAAACTTTTTGAAAAAACCGTGAAATTTTTACATATTTAATATATATTCTACAAATCTTTGATATTTCTCAAAAGCATCTTTACCTATTATCTTTTTTATTTTTTTTATATTTTGGCGAATATACCTAATTTTATCAGGAAATATCTCTTTAATAAAGAGAGCACTTAGTAGCTCATGCTCCGCATCATGGATATGCCTTGCAACATGAAGCGATAAAAGAAGATATCTCTCTGCCCCTTTTTTATCATTTTGCTTGAAAAACGAGAGTCCTGTAATTAAATAAGAAAAAGCAACCAAATCTGAAAAAAGAGGATCCCCCAGAATTTCTTTTACAAATTCCTCTGCCTCTTTTACTGCCCTATCATATTGTCTTTCATAAAAGTATTTTATAATTTCACACATTCTTATCCTATGGATGGTCTTAACTGTTTCTATTGTATTTTTGTAGTTTTGGATTTTTTCAAAAATAGAATTTGCCCTATTTAAATCCAAAGAGTAAAAACAGGCAGAAAACACACTAACAAGCATATCCACTTTAGTATTAAGACTTGCCTGTTCAAATAAATCTTTGTTTTCTTCATAAATCATTTTGACCTTCTCCCAATCTGCTTTTAAAACATACATACCCGCTATATCCAGTAATATTCCACCCCCCTTTTAATCACCTCTTGAAGGTACTTTTCCGCTTCATTTAACTTTCCTGTAACTGCACATATATATCCAGCATCAAGTAAGGCTCTTACATTATACCCTTTTTTAATTATTTTTTTGTAGCAATCCAGTGCTTCCTGTAGGAAACCTTTTTTAAAATACTCAATACATGACTCAATTGTCATACCTATGGACTTCCTTCATCCACTTTTTTATTGGATATAAACTTTATATTACTAACAGGAATAAACATTTCATACTTCTCATCTTTCCCCTGTATCTTAGCACCCATCACCTGAATTAAATTGGGATTTCTATACGTTTTAGCAATTACATCTGCTTCTATCACTTCACCTGTGATAAGATATATATATTCTGCCATACCTACCTCCTTTTTTCACATTTTACCTCTAACTAAAAATTTTTCAAGTTTATTTTTTTATGAGATAAATACCCATACTGTCAACATATAAAATCTCAACTCTTTTACGGGAATTAAGGTTTTCTACAACCTTATCCTTCTTCAGAGGAATATCTAAAACTGAAACAGTTTCAATTCCCTTACGGGAATTGAGGTATTTTTTCTACAACGAGCATGATTGGGTCAACATGGGCGGTCAACCTTACCTGCAAGCAAGGTTTCAATTCCCTTACGGGAATTAAGAGTTTTCTATAGGGGATGTGATTATGAAAAGAATGATTTTGAAAAATTTTGTGAAGCTTCAATTCCCTTACGGGAATTAAGGTCTTTCTACTTAAATGAAAAATCAATTTTCTGGACACATAACAGCGAGTATGATGTAAACAAGTTTCAATTCCCTTACGGGAATTAAGATTTTTCTACGGAAGAAACTTACGCATCCTCTGAAGAATACTTGAAATTAAAACAGTTTCAATTCCCTTACGGGAATTAAGGTTTTTCTACAAAGACTTTTCAGAAAACAAAAAGAAATAATCATGACAGCGCTTGAGTTTCAATTCCCTTACGGGAATTAAGGTTTTTCTACCATAGAAGACGATAAGGCTATTGCTTTCTCGATTTTTTATGCGGAGTTTCAATTCCCTTACGGGAATTAAGAGCTTTCTACAAAGATGATAACTCAAACCGCTTCCAAGGGACAATTTTTTAAGTTTCAATTCCCTTACGGGAATTAAGGTTTTTCTACATGATGACTGTGTCAAGATTACTGGGACAAGGAATTGAAGGAGAAAGTTTCAATTCCCTTACGGGAATTAAGGTTTTTCTACTTGCAACTACTCTACCAGGAAAAGAAAATGTGCCTGCTTTTTCAAAGTTTCAATTCCCTTACGGGAATTAAGGTTTTTCTACGGGGAAAAATCGCAAAAATAGAGGACGGCTGGTGCGGGTGGTACACAGGACCGTTTCAATTCCCTTACGGGAATTAAGGTTTTTCTACTTGGAGAAGGGTTTTGATCCTGAAGAGAAGTTAAAGGACATTTTACAGAGTTTCAATTCCCTTACGGGAATTAAGGTTTTTCTACTTAGCAATTCTTTTCACAACATCAACAATTTCATCTCCGTATTGAAAGTTTCAATTCCCTTACGGGAATTAAGGTTTTTCTACACACAATCCAGCAAGCGCTCGGCAATGCTTTAGCAAAAGGGCTTAAGTTTCAATTCCCTTACGGGAATTAAGGTTTTTCTACAGAAGATAAAACTAACGAAGGCTGCGCTATCGCTTTCTCGACTTTTTGGTTTCAATTCCCTTACGGGAATTAAGGTTTTTCTACATAGAAAAATCACTATCAATATCGTAGCATTTTCGTTCAGTAAAAAGTTTCAATTCCCTTACGGGAATTAAGGTTTTTCTACATGCTTGAGAACATTTCGCAAAAACTTCACTTCTATCTTAAAGAAAGTTTCAATTCCCTTACGGGAATTAAGGTTTTTCTACAGAAGGGAGAATAAAAATTTCTGCTTTGTTAGAGCACCCCCGGTTGTTTCAATTCCCTTACGGGAATTAAGGTTTTTCTACACTGCAAAATTTGTTGCTATTCCAAAATCAAAATATCTTACTTATGGTTTCAATTCCCTTACGGGAATTAAGGTTTTTCTACAATATCAAAAAGGAGGTAAAAATGAAAACAACAGAAAAACAAAAAGTTTCAATTCCCTTACGGGAATTAAGGTTTTTCTACCCCTACAAGGAAGCTGTGGCAGAAGTGCTTTTAAAACTTTTAAAGTTTCAATTCCCTTACGGGAATTAAGGTTTTTCTACGATTTTAAAAAACAAAAGCACTGGTAAGCTGAAATTCATACTTGCAGTTTCAATTCCCTTACGGGAATTAAGGTTTTTCTACAGTAAAATCAGAAAGTGTTTATGGGGTTAATGAGTTTAATTTAAGTTTCAATTCCCTTACGGGAATTAAGGTTTTTCTACAAAGGAGACTACGTTTTTAACTTTGAGGCCTGTAGAGTGGTATGTTTCAATTCCCTTACGGGAATTAAGGTTTTTCTACATAACAGGAAATAGAACTCAAGAAGGAAAGATTTTGACAAAAGAGTTTCAATTCCCTTACGGGAATTAAGGTTTTTCTACAATCAAATGCTTTTGCCTTTCGTCACAACCCTTTTCGTTTTGAGACATAGTTTCAATTCCCTTACGGGAATTAAGGTTTTTCTACTAAAACAGTGGGTTGAAAAAGCAAAGGAAGAAATCAAAGAGAAAAGTTTCAATTCCCTTACGGGAATTAAGGTTTTTCTACCAAAGGATATGTTTCTACTTTTGATGCAAGTCTTCCTGCTACTTGTTTCAATTCCCTTACGGGAATTAAGGTTTTTCTACAATAAATAGGGCTGGTGGGATTTGAACCCACATCACGGGCTTGAAGTTTCAATTCCCTTACGGGAATTAAGGTTTTTCTACAGGAACTGTTATAGCACCAAGTGGTTCTTTATCAACATAAGGGTTTCAATTCCCTTACGGGAATTAAGGTTTTTCTACGAAAAAATTCCAAAGATCCTCATATGTAAGAGCTTGTCTAGATTTGTTTCAATTCCCTTACGGGAATTAAGGTTTTTCTACATGATTTGTAGATTAAGAGTCAAAAAATACCTCAAAGGGGGGTTTCAATTCCCTTACGGGAATTAAGGTTTTTCTACACCTAGGTATGATGTTATCTTGTTAGATAAGAATAAAAAGATGTTTCAATTCCCTTACGGGAATTAAGGTTTTTCTACAGTTAAAGCAGAGGATTGGGAGATAGATTCAGATAATTGTGTTGTTTCAATTCCCTTACGGGAATTAAGGTTTTTCTACTAGGAAGTTCCAGCCAAGATGGAAGGTAAAGTTATGAGTGTAAAGTTTCAATTCCCTTACGGGAATTAAGGTTTTTCTACAAAAAACATTACGCAAGTGTTGATTTGCTTGACCTAAAAGGATGTTTCAATTCCCTTACGGGAATTAAGGTTTTTCTACAGTTTTTTTATAACCCCTGTAATAAAGGAAGGTAAAATGCAGAAACCGAAAATCTTTTTACTTTGAGTAAGCATAATCAAAAATACAGAAATGTCAAATCAATATTCAACGCTAATACAAAACTTATATTTCTCGAGGAAAGTAAGGGGTTTTTGCACCTATATCATTCTCGTGAACTAAACAATTATTATATCTCTATCTATTAAGGGTATTGCACCGCCCAGTCTCTCGGTACGTTTGTATACCTCCTCAGGTAAAAGATAAAAGTAAATTCTATCCTCTGAAATTTTTATTAATTTCTCAAGTGTTCTTTTTAATCTTAAATATTTCTTTAATGGTAACTTACATTCAAATACACTTAGCTGAACCCTATCACCATATCTTTCAAGAATCTCGGATATCCTCTTTCTTCTCTTATCATCTGTAATATCATAGGCAATAACAATATAGTATACTACACTCATCTTATTACAAAAGGTTTGTAGTGAAGAAACTCGCCAGTAATAACTTTTGCCATTATTCTCGCCTGAATTTCAAAACTTCTAAGATATGAAAGTGTTGTTTCAAAAATAGGGTGTTTTATTTCTTCTCGTATCTTTTTCTCATAATGATAATAAAACTTTTTTCTTGCTCTGCGTTTTAAAAAACAACCCCATGGTTCTTTTATAAAATCCTCAGAAGATATTACTCCTTTATTTATAATTTTAAGTACAAGAGAATCTACAATTACAGGTCTCCACTCCTCCATTAAATCAAGAGCAAGAGCAGGTTTTGCATATTTGGGAGCATGATAAAAGCCTATAAAAGGTTCCATACCTACTGTAAGAATAGCACTCATAATATTTTTAAAAAGAAGGGTATACCCCAGAGAAAGTAATGAATTTACAGGATCTACTGGAGGTCTTTTTTCTCTTTTTGTGAAATCAAATCTCCATTCTGGTTTCAGAATTATCCTGAATCCTTCAAAATACTTCCTTGCAGATAATCCCTCTATTCCGAGAAGCTCCTTTATATTCTCTGCGTTCTCTGCTCTATGAATTAATCCTGCAAGAGTTCCTATTATTTCTTCAAGTACACCTGTTTTCCTTTCCCGTTCATACCTCATTAGAATAGTCCTTGAATTTTTTATTTTTCCTACTACTATCCTTCTTCCCACTCCAAGACAAAAATCTCTGTCAAAGTGTCTTTTATACTGCTTTAAACGAAGAATGGAATTTTTGGCTTTCTCTGGATAGAGAGTACCCAGATATTCTCCTTTCCCTGTTAAGTACACAATTGAAGCACGCATTTTTAAAAGAGTTCTCAATAACTGGGTTGAGACCTGCACATTTCCTGATATTACAAGAGTATGAATTCCATCCAAAGGAACACTGAGAATTTCTTCTTTATGAAGTCTTACAATTAACCTTCCTTTTTTTCTTCTTACTGAGGCTCCTGGAGTATCTATATAAACAACTTTTTTAAAATCACTTCCTGCAAAAGTCTTTCGTCGGGAAGTTTCATGAATGGGCATACACAAATTATAAAGACTACACCCATTGCATTTATCAGAGTATAAGGGAGGTGGAATTATCTCCTCCTCAATTATCTCAAAAGCCTTGTAAATCAATTCTTTTACCTTCTCCCTCAGCTCCTCTGTAAGAATGACCTCTCTTTTCCTACCCGAAGTTGAGTAAAATATAACACCTTTTTTTATCTTTATATTCAAAGCCTCTTCAAGAAGCATAGCAGAAGCACACACCTGAACATCATGAGGAAAACTATCCCTTAATTCTCCTGTTTTGTACTCCACAGGAAATATCTCTCCTGTATCTCTCACAGCATCTATAACGCCTGTTATCTTGAGATTATCTGAAGAAAGATAAAGAAATCTATGTTCATTATATCCAGCTCTTTTAATATGCATTCTCTTTTTTCTTTTTTCTTCCTCTATCCTTCCTTTTTCCATATAATAATTGGTATCTTCCACGAATTCAACTGCTCGATAATAGAAGTTTCTCGGACAATAAGCAAGTTCTGCAAGTAAAGAAACAGGAATATAGGAAGGTTTCTGCATTTTACCCCCCTTATTACTGGGTTAAAATCTCTATCTTAATAAACCCTAAAAAAAACACTCCCAGTTGTCCATAGAGCCTTTTTAAATTCTTTTTGCTTTACCCAGTCCCATTGTGGTTTTGTATCCAATTCCTGCAAAACAGGAAAAATCAGCAAGAGCATTTATCCTTTTCAGGACATTTTTTTTAACTCCATCAGGAATTCGGTAAGTTATCTTACCTTTGAAACCTATTATTTTGTATTCTGAAAATTCAATAAGCTGTGTATAAAGATGATACCTTACCACCATTATCTCAGGAAATATCTTTTTTATCCCTTCATCAATTTTTAAAGAAGAAAAGGTATTCCATTTCTTATAAAGAGAATCAAAAACATTTACAGGTTCAGGAAACAATTTCTGTTTTCCTTTTGAACGAAATGACGTGGGTGAAAGAAACTCAAAAGTTATGGTCTTTTCACCTTTTGCATTCTTAAGTATATTTTGATAAGTTGTAAAACCTTTTTTAATCTCAATTGATTCAAGGGAAAGGGAAATGTCATCTCTTTCATACACAAGAGTCTCTGGAATATTAAGAAGTTTCTCTGAAAACTCCTTCACAATACCTTCTTGAAGCAAAGATACATCAAATGTGTATACAGAGCCTGTTTTAAAAACCATTTTTTCATCTCTTTTTTCAAAAGGTTCTGTTAGAAAAAGTGAAAAGGGTTTTATACTGTTTCTTTTATGAAGCATTTCTGCAAGAGAGGAAGAAATGTTTTTAAGCATGAAGAAGAAAAAGGAATGGAAAAGTTCACCAGGATAAGCTTGCAAGGATTCATTTTTTTCAATTTTTACCTTAATTCGTAAAGTTCCTATCACAACATTCCCTTACAGCAAAATTTTTTTATGGTATCAAGATGCTTTTTCACATATCTGCAATACAGAAGCTCTCCATCTCTTTTAAGCTCTACAGCATTCCTCTCAAATCCGGAATGGGCAAGGAAATTTCTGAAATCAAGAGGACCCTCCTGCTTATCCAGAACCTTATTGTAAACAGTCCAGCTGGATGAGGTAAAATTATTTGCCTTCACATCCTCTTCTATCCTGTGCAGGTCATTTTTTATAAGGTTTTCCCAGCGCGGGTCATAGCTGAACAGGTTCTCATTGAGGTTTTTTAATTCATTTATTTCAACCTCATCCTTTGGTGAAGAAATTAATCCTTTTTTTCTCAAAAACTCTGCAACCAGCCATGCAGATACACATGCTTTGAAATCATCGGTAAACTTCACATGTCTTTCTACAAAAAGAGCGTTTTCGGTTTTGACCCGAATATATGTTTTATATACCTCATGGGATTTCTTTAAAAATGATAATAACTGTTCTGAAGAGGGATAAAAGGAAAAGAGAGCAAGAGGAAGTCCATTATACAAGGCACCAAGAAATGCTGAAATATTTTCTGCGGATAATTCGGTTTCCTGTATTTTTAAATCGTTCTCGTAAAGTTTTCGCCTTTCTTCTGGCGAAAAATCCACATGAGGATTGAGGGTTCTCAAGTTTTTTACCCTTTTATTGGGAGGAAATGGAACAGGAACTGTATCCTCAACAATGTTTAAATGAAGTCTTTTTGAAACTCCTTTTGTATAGGGGTCTGCATTATACACTACAAACCTGATTTTTTTGAAAATATTAATAATCTCTACTATCTCCCTCAAACTACGGTAGGTAAGCACAGGCATGAAGTTTATACCATGGGTGAGGTCAAGATGGACTTCTTCAATTTCAGCAAACCTCTCAACAAAAATTTCTGCAAAGCGGTAAAAGAGAAAGTTGTAATAATCAAGCATGCATCCTGAAAAAGTTCCATTGGGAAATGTTCCAACCCCTGGAGCAATAATAATTTCATAATCTTTTATTCCAAATTCCTCTGCCCGACTTTCAATACCCTTACTCGCCTCATCCATTATTTCATCATAATTTTTTCCTGATGAAGCAAGAGTATCAAGCCCTATTATGATGGCTTTATCAGCAGATATCTTCTTCTGAAGAAGAACAAGGGAACTTTTGGCTTTTATCTCTTCTTTATCATAAATATAACTTACCTCATCCCAGTCAGGTTTCCCCCAGGGAGCAATGAGTATTTTCTTCATGCCTTAACCTCCTCAACCCTGCACCATCCAAGCATACACTCTTTATCTACCTCCACAACCCTTCTTGTCTTCGGGAAATTATACGGATTAGTTCTTTTAAACATTTTACTTATTACTCTCATTGTAGGTGAATCAGCAAAATGCATATCAACCGTGATACCCATAATTCCTCCTCCCCATCCAATTCTGAAGTTTACTTCTTCTGAAGAAAACGGAAGATATCTTTCAAATCCAGTTTTCTTATGGTATCTGTAGAGGTCCTCTGCAAACTCTTTAGTAATGCTGAAGGGAGCTTTTATCATTTCTGTTATTTCCTTTACCGAAATTCCATAAATGTCTTTGCCTGTTTTTAAAAAGTCCTGCAGGATGCTTTCATCAATTGTAATCTCAAATTCAACAGGCTGGGAAAGGGTCTCAACAAGTTGGACCAGGTTTTTACGGGTCCCTATCACCTTCACAGGATAGACCTGAAGGGAGTTTTTATCCAGCATGATTGAATCAGTTATTTTTAATGCCCTCAGAATGTCTGTATTCGGAGACCTTATTTTATTTCCGAATTTAAAATCATCAAGCAGATGAAATTCTGAGCTGAATCCTTTTTTAGATTTTTGAGAATGGCTGGATATGTATTTTTCAAGTTCTTCTTTAGCAGTTTTTGACCTTTTGAGAATCACATAGTAGAGTGCATTTCTTATTGCTCCTTTTATTGAACTTCCTGGAACATAGGGACGAAAGAACGGGTCCCTTATAAAGGGTCTAAGCTGTGAAAAATTACCGGTGCATACAGAGTAATAAGAAGAACATTCGGTTATTATCTGCTTTGCTCTGCCCTTTCCAAATTTCTGTTCAAGAAAGTTCATAAGGCTGAAACTTCTATCCTTTACCCTTTCTGAAAATTCCTCCACAAGCCCCAGGTTCAAGAGTTTTTCTGCAAGTCTATCTTCATTTATCATATAACATCTCCCATCAATTATCTCAAAGCTCAATCTTGTGAGAATACCCTCCTTTGAACCTACATGGACCGGGGTTATTGGTATTAAACGGTATTTTTTCTTAATCAGCATTCCTCACCTCCATTGGCAGTGCAAAGGAAAGCCCATACCTGTAAACCGGATGGGAAAGTTTTTCATTATCCGGGGCAAGGTCAAGTATCTTTCCAGAAGGCTTATTTTTGAAAACCGAACCCTCTGCAAGCATCCATATCTGTTTCCTCTGTATCTCTTTTCCATCGGTTATTGAGTAGGAATAACCTGCTCTGTATATGAGTTGATAAAAGCTGAAGGAAAGATTTTTAAGGGTTTCCTCATCAGGAAAGAGCAAAGAGAGATTTATGTAATGGGTTGGAGTATCCGGAGGGTCTATTTCAATTTCACAGATGTCCTTATCCCTATCAAAAGAAAAATATCCGCAACCAGTTGACCTTAATCCACCTATTCCAGTATCCCCAAGGAATTCAATTACATTTATGAATTTTTCTTTTGTTTCTTCATTATCAAAATCTGCAAGAAAATAAAGCCCTGTGCCTTCTGAAAAATACACAAGACCTGAGTAATATATGCTTGAACCTGCTCCAAAAGGTCCTATTGCAACTCTTGGGACAGCCTTTTTTATGATGCTCTCTCTGAGAAGTTCTGCAACATCCCTTTTTTCTTTCTGCACCTCAATCTGCATGTCCTGGGCAGAAATGAGGTCTCCTCTCAATATCTTCCTAAAGGCATTTTCAGGAATAAACCTCATCTTCTTCCAGTCCTTTAAAGATAACCCTTCAGGAAGGGAAAAAGGTATGTGTGGCTTTGGAAATAAAAGGGTATCCTTTATGTAAGGGAAGGCAGAAGAAACTCTGAAAGGAAAACCTGCTCCTTCATCCTTTTCAAGGTTCAGTTCATCCAGGGACCCATAAAGGACTATCCATGCATTGAATATCGCAGAGGCAAGGGTATCACTGTGTATGAAACTTTCTGTCCTCTCAATCCCAATCCCTGCCTCACCAATATGAAAGGGAGACAAAGGCTTCAACCTGAAGACCGTGAACTTCATGATAAGAAGAAAGGTGTTATCTTTTCCGAGACCTCTTGTTTAACCTTGGATAGAGGTGGAGGATTTTTTTCATCAAACTTCAGGGTTTTTACATTTTCATCTTCCCTTTCCTCTTCCATATAGGCTTCAATTTTTTTGGCTTTTATTGAGGAAATGTCTATTTTTACCTTTCCATATCCCCTTGAACCATGACCTCCAAGATAATCATCCTCAAGCAGTTCAAGAAGGGAGAGAATGTTTTTGAGGTCTTCATCAAGTTGAGATTGGTCTTCAACATCATAAATCATTTCAAGCTCAAACTCTGCACCTTCGGGGACCCTTTCAATCTGTCTTGGATTTGCAGCAGCGGTTACCCTGTCAACTGCATTCTCAAACTTCCATTCAGTATAAAGCAGTCCTCCCTCTGCTTTTTTAAGATAATCAAGATTTATCAACCTGCAATCCCTGACCTTAAGTCTTGCAGGAAAGTTGCCATTTTTTCCGGAAGAGCCGAAAATACGACATAGAGGACATAAGGAAGCATTTTTAAAATCATTGCATACATGAATTTTAACTTCGCTCCCTATAGATTCTCTTTCTTTAGCCCATTTTTCTCCTTTTTCCTTTTCCATCTTTTTATCCATCAATGCCCTGAGTTTTCCCTTGAGGGAGCTTCCAGGGATATAGGGTTCTCTAGTAACAGGATGCCTTATAACAGGTGCGTCAAGCCCTCCTATCTCCATTGCCTCTCTGGAGGCTCCTATATGGAGCCCGGTTTTCAGAATTATTTTCCCCTCTATTATCACCTTCCCATAAAGGGGTTTTTTTCTGGTTTCCTCCATTTTTACCTCCTTTAATCTTTACCACCGTAAAACCGGTGGTATGCAACTATTGCCTCTATGAACCCTTTTACTTTGTCCCAGTTTTCATTTTTTTCCAGATAAGGGTCTATTATGTCCTTTAAAATCCACAGTTCTTTTTTCCTCCCTGTTTCATAGGCAAGTTTGGGTTTCAAAAGAACAAGTGGTTTTTTAATGGAGAAGAAATCAAGAAACTTCCTTAACTGGGTTTTTGTCACACCCTGCACAGTTAACAGCATCCCTATAATTTCCCCTACTACAATTTTCTCCTCCAGATGGTCTTCCTGCATCAAGTCTATTTCCTTGCTTAAAACATTGTAAAGAGACTTCATGATCTTCTTGATGACATCCTCTTTGTAGCTATTTCGGTAATTTCTATTTGCCATTCCCTTAAGAAGCACGCTGATGTTTTCTTCTGCTAATGAACCATCAATTTTAAACTTCTCCAGATTTTCCTGATACAATGCCTTACATTCCCTTTCTTTTTCTTTTTCTTTATAACACTTCTTATCACTCCAGGCATCCCAGAGGGCTTTTAGTTTTTTCGCTTCTATTAATAACCTGCCTATTTCTTCATTCATCTCTCCTCCTTTGTTTTTCTTGTTAATAAATCAAACCATGAAAATACCTGCCACAAATATGGAATGTAATCAGGAGACATAAACTTCTCTTTTAAATTCTCCCAATCCTTGTTTTTCTCAAGCTTTTTATTCTCTGCCCTTGCAATTGTATAGGCAATAAGGGGTAAAACCCTCCATTTCTTCTCTTTCCACATCTTTGATAAGTTCATGATTTTATACACAAATGCTCTGGAAATATCCTCCTTTAATCTATACATTGGCTTTAAAATCTCATCTCTCAGTTTAATCCATCTCTCCCATGAAAGTCCATCATATCCAAAAAGAGAAAATCCATCCTTTGGTTTTATTTCAGATGAAGCCCTGGTCCCATCCCTGTCTACTGGAGACTTTCCCTTTTCCTCTGCATCCCCTGCTTCCTCTGCCATCCTGTAAATAGGATATTTTGAACCTGCAATGACCATTCCCCCTGATATTGAAATTGAGGGATTATCCCCTGTGAATTTTTTAAACTTCTCCCTTATCTCAAAGGCAGTATTTATAACCTCATCCCAGGGACCAACAATGAAAAGGTCATCACCTCCTGAATAAACAACCACAAGATTGTTTTTTTCTTCTCCATCACCTGTCTTCATCGGACTTTGTAGAATTTTGTTTAAATAAAACTTGAAGAAAAGATTGAGCATCCTTGAAAGGGTTGAGAGCCTTGATATTGAGTATTCCTCATCCTTAAATCCTCTCTGGAATATTGTTCCGAGATTGTCAACATCCATTCTCAAAACCCCTATCCTTTCAACTCCCTCTGTTTTCTCAACCATTTTATCAAACTCTCTTGTCCCACCTGTGTAATTTCCAAGATAAAAAGGAACCTGCGCAGGTTCAAAGGAGGATGGATTTATTCTGTAAATTTTCTTAAAAGGCTTCGCCTCCTTAGAAAATACATAAGTGTCATCCACTATCTCCAAGTATCCACCACCAGTCCCCATAAAGGAAACATCCGGAAGTTCTGCTCCAACATCCATCAAATTCTTGCATAACCTGCATATCTTCTCCTTTTCCAAAGGCTCTGTTCCCTCTTCCCTGTGGCATATTACACACGGATTTTTAAAAGGAGAAAGAGGTGAAAATATTTTCTGCGGTTCATCCGAAAATTTTTTCAATTTTTGCATGTTCAATTTTTCCATCAAGTCATCCCATAGCTCCTTGATTGAGGGTTCTCCTTCCCTGTTTTTCATCAAGAAACTTTTTCCTTTAAATGGTCTTCCAAAACTCCATACCATATGCAATCTTCCTTTTGTTTTTTCATAAAGCCAATTATTTGTTTGCTTCATATAACCTGCTACTGTTTCCTTCACACTCTCTACATTTGGAAAGAGAATGAATATATTACCACCTCCTGCATAAATTATATTGCCTGCAAATAATCCTGTTTTCTCAACAATTCTCTGAGCAACATGGTTGATTATCAATTCAAGATAAAAGGACCTGGCTCTTAAAGATTTCAATGCTCCTTTTGATGTGATTGTATAAACAAAGTCCTGAACTCCTGAAAGGTCTGCACCAAACAGTATGAAGGTCTCCTCATTCATGGAAGCACTTTCTATCTCAGCAGAGGAGATGGCAGAAAACTCTTTATCAGGATTTTTCTCCACGAGATATTTAAAAATGCATAAAGCAATCGCTGAAGTCATTTTCAAATGGTCAAAAAGGGAAATGTCAGGATACTCATTTTCTTTTTCATTAACAAAGGTATAGGATGGAACAAAGGAAAAATGGTATTCAAGCAAATAAAGCAGTGCATCGGGATTTATGCTATCCTTCATTTTATAAAAGTCCTCCCTGAACCTCTCCAAAAGAGCCTTATAATCATCTCTGGTTAATTCAAGCCCATCCTTTTGAGGATAGGGAATATCATCTAAGTTCAATGATTTTAAAGGGAAACAGGAAAGCCCGGGGTTTTTATCCTCAAACAACCTTATCCGGTAAAAAACAGATGCTAAAGGCTGTTTTATGTTCCAGTATCTTTCTTTAATGACTTCATCCTTAATTTCAAACCTCTCTCCGGATGAAAGATTATCAGCATAGGCAACCAAAAGATACTCATTATTGCTGGACTTTTTAGCATCAAGCAGTTCATATTTGGGGTGTCTTTTTTCTATGAAGTGGTGATACCTTACATATTCTTCTAATTTTGAAAACTCATACACTGTTCCTTTGAACAGGCTTTTAAGAAATTCTTCTCCAAATTCTTGATGAGTTTTTGCCCCTGGATTTAAAGAAGCACGCTGAACGATTTTACCTATATCGTGTAATAATGCACCTATTATTATTCTATCCCTTATATTTATTTCTCTCAATACCGACCTCCTCTTTTTAAATTATCCTATACTTTAAATAAATCTTTTCTCCAGATACCTCAAAGCCCATAGCCCAATGTTCGTTATTTTTATTCTAAACCTTTTACCAAATTCATTTGTCTCAATGTCCACCAATCCATAAAAATTTAACCAATCTATCTCTTCAGGATATTTATTTAATAAATCCTCACACTCTTTTCCACTTATTGGCTTTTTATCTGACAAAATCTTTAAAACTTCCATTTCTTTTCTTTTTGGTAAATAAAACAGTGGAGGAAAACCTATAAGGTCATTAAATTCTTCATGGATATAATAAACCTCACTTCCTGTTAAAAATCCTGCCAGTGCACATACAACTACATGTGCCTTAAAACCACCTACTGCTCCAAAAATCACCTTGTATCCTTCATCCTTTTTCTTTCTTGCAAGATAAACAAACTTGTCAAGCATTTCAGAAAGCCCCTTCACAAATTCATCCACTCTTATCTCATAATCTCTGTGAAAATACCCTGGCAATGAGAAAGTGTAGAAAGCATTTACACCCTGATTTTTTAAGAACCTGGTTAAAACTCTTACAACAATCTCATTTGACGCGGTTTTTGTGCCAGCAAGATAAATCTCGCAATCGCTTAAATTTATTTCCTTTTTTTCTCTATATTTAAAAAGATATCTGAGTTCAGCTGAATATCCCGAAGGATTTTCACAGAGAAAATTATAAACCGCATCAATAAAAGAGGGATCATCAAGCATTCTCTCCCATACATCATCTCCCATTCTGGCTTCTTTTATTACAGGATAATTATCAACCTTTTTGTTTTTAAAATGCCCAATTAGGCTATTCCCTACTGTTATTATATGAAATTCTTTTCCCTTCATTACACCACCCACTCTTTGGCAAAATTATACTTTTAAATAATTTTTTGTCAAGAAAATGTCAAAGCTGTTTGAAAAATAGGAGTTACATTTTAGAACTTCTGCACATATCTTTTAGGAAATCTTAAGAAAATTGCCTATCGGGAAGTTCTGAAAAAACCACAGGGTCTTTTCAATTTTTCCATTCCTCTCAACACACCATTACAGAATTAAAAGTCTTTCCAAGAAACTGTTTTGCTACCTAAGATGAATTTCTGACAATAGAAATATCAGCAAAGAGGATTTTTCAAACAGCCTCTTTATTGTTTTATTGACAAGATAAGTTTTTGCTTCTTTCTCTTTGTGCGGTATTAAGAATTTGAGACTGTTTTATAATTTTTTCACCTCCTTTATAACCTCTTCATAAATTTTCTCAAAATCAGGCACGTACTTAAGTTGATGGTTTAAAGAGTTCTTCCAAACATTTCTAAATTCTTTTTTTCTATTCTCCAAATCAGAAATATCAATATTTACTTTTTTAAATTCACATTTTTTATAAATAAGGTTCTTGATGCTTTGAATATAAATTTTCCTTTTAAGATACCATATATCATAAAGGTCCCG
>CAYQJV010000031.1:0-18911 GCA_964417925.1 uncultured bacterium
AAAAAAATATCACAAGGGAATAAACTATGAGTGAAGGATGGCATATAACCGCACATGATATTAATCTCTGGGCTGATAGAAATCCTCGAAGAGCACAAGAAGAATTACCTTTATTGGTGGCTAAACTTATTCTTGCGAGCATAAAACCAACCAATATTCGTATTCCTTCAAAAGATGCCATTTTATTAAAAGGGTGGGATGGTATTGTAGAAGTAAAGGCGGGAAATCCTTTTGTCACCTCAGGCTTATCTGTTTGGGAATTTGGGACTAGCAAAGACTATACAAATGAAGATTATAAGAAAAGAAGTGAAGATCCACTTGAAATAGATAAGACAAATGCAACTTTTGGTATTGTAACAAGCCGAATATGGGAAGATAAAAAAAATTGGGAGCAGGAAAAGAACGCAGAAGGTAAATGGAAACAAGTAAGAGTTCTGGATGCAGTTGATCTGGAGACATGGCTTCATCAGTGTCCTGCTGTTCATAGGTGGTTTGCAAGACGCATGGGTAAACGACTAGAAGGTGCACTTGATATAGAGCAGGCATGGGACGATTGGAGGTTTGCTACTGAACCACCATCAAATGAAAACCTTGTTATTGCGGGTAGAACTGAAGCATTAGAAAATCTTATACAAAAACTAAAAAATAAGCCCTCAGTTATTAGAGTGTTTGGAGAATCGAAAGATGAGGCTTATGCCTTTATTCTAGCAAGTATAATTAAAAATGCCCAAGAATTGATCCCCCCGTGTGCTGATAATAAGTGACGACAGAGAATGATTTTCTGCGATTGAAAGCGAGAGTCTCCTGATATTAATTCCCTTGTTTGATAATACTATGAATTGGAGGTTAGCTGTTAACCAGGGGCATTGGGTTATAGTGCCAGAATCAACTCCTCAAAACAAAAATCAGGATGGAAATATAGTTCTTCCCAGACCTAACAAGCAAAATTTAATTAAAGCCCTTATTGAAATAGGAATAGATGAAGAAAAAGCTCAAAATATAGTGAAAACAACTAAGGGTTTTCTAACACCTCTTCGCCGTCTACTTGGAGACTTCAAAAAACCTAAGTGGGCTAAACAAGAAGATTCTCTTATTACAGCTTTATTAATTGGGGCATGGGACGAAAGAAATGACCACGATAGGAAGAAAGTGGAGAAACTTGCTGGAATGTCTTACGATGAACTAGAGAAAATTCTGCATACATGGTCAGTGGGAGATGACCCTCCTGTAAGAAAAGTAGGAAGTATATGGCAAGTTGTGTCTCGTCAGGATATGTGGCAACTATTGGCACCTTATATATCTTCTCGAACCCTTGAAAAATTTGGACAGATTGCTGTTGAGGTCTTACAAGAACTTGATCCTCGGTACAAATTAAAACCAGAGGAAAGATGGTTAGCCAATATACACGGTAAAGTTTTCAAACACTCAGAAACAATAAGAAAGCATATTGCAGAAATGTTGGTAATGCTGGCGGCTTATGGAGATGAGGATTTAAGAAACACAGGGGAAATTACTATTCAAGATTTAGTTTCTCTTTGGGTAAGAAAAATATTACTCGATGATATATCGGCTCATAGATGGTATTCTCTTCGAGACTTGTTGCCATATCTTGCAGAAGCAGCACCTGAGGTTTTTCTCGAAGCGGTCGAAGAAAGTTTAAAAGGTAGCCAACTACCACTTATGAAACTATTTGTAGAAGAAGGAGATTTTGGAGGGTGTCCACATGCAGGTTTACTTTGGGCGTTAGAAGGAATTTCATGGAATCTTGACTACTTACCTCAAGTAGTTCTTATCCTTGCAAAACTTTCAAGATTAGATCCTGGAGGAAGATGGGGTAACAGACCATTTAATACTCTAAGAGAAATTTTCCTATCTTGGTACCCTCAAACAAGGGCATCTGTTAAGGAAAGATTACATCTTCTTGATTTGATTTTATCTAAAGAGCCAGAAGTAGGATGGAAATTACTATTATCGTTGGTTCCAAAAGGTGTTGGAGAAGTCGCGACACCAATCCATAAGCCTTACTTTATGGATTGGGCAGAAGGATGGAAGCCAGAGGTAACCAAAAAAGAATACTGGGATTATGTATCTGGAATATCTGAAAAGATAAAAAAATACTCAATGGGAAACCTTGAAAGGTGTTTACCAGAATTGATAGAAATTTTGGAATATCTCCCTGAACCGGTTTTTGATTCTATAATCAAAGATTTAAAAGCCAGCGTAGATAACATTTCTCCTGAGAAAAGAGCAGAAACTTATGAGAAATTGTTTGAAATAATTTGCAAACATAAAAAATTCCCTGATGCTAAATGGGCATTACCGGAAGAAGCAATTGGAAAATTAGAAGAACTCTTACAAAGATTTACCCCAGACGATCCTGTGAACAAAAATAAGATTTTATTTAACAAATGGCCTCATGACATTGTATGCCAACCTGATATTAAATATACAGAGGAGGAAAGAATCATAGAAGAAAGGCGTAAGTCGGCATTAGCGGAAATATGGAAAAAACAGGGGCCGAAAGGAATCAACCGACTGGTAGAAATTGCAAAATTACCCCATGCAATTGGACATTCTTTAGCTATTTCATCATTTTCAGATGAGATTGAAGATATTGTACTTCAGTGGCTTGACTCTGAAAATGAGAAATTAAGCAAGGTGGCTCAAGCTTATATATACACTAAATCTAATCAAGATAAAAATTATCCACAAACCATCTTCGAAAAATACAAAACTAAGTGGAACTTTAATAAATGGTCTAAGTTCTGCCTCGCTTTACTGTTCACCCCAGAGGTGTTTGATTTTATACAAAATCTTCCTCATGAAGTGGAGAAAATTTACTGGAAGAATATACAATATTTTTACCTGTCTGAGGGCTCTAAAGAGCAGGCTGAATGGGTCATGAGAAAACTATTAGAAAACGACAGACCTATTGCAGCTTTAAATGCTGCTTCCCAATATTTACATACGATCGCTAAAGAATCTGGTCTTGATGTGGATCTTCTAGCAGAAATCCTTGAACGAGTTGCAATAAATCCCGAGAATTCAAAATTAGGGCAAATAGATCTTTATGGCATAGGGAAAATCTTTGATTATCTTCACCAGAGTTCTGAAATCGCTCCGACACGCTTAGCTCAACTCGAATGGTTGTATATCCCTTATTTCTGGAATAATAAATCTTATGCACGAGTTAGACCCATAACCTTGATAAAAGAAGTTCTAGACAATCCAGATCTGTTTGTGGAGCTTATCAGATGGGCGTTTAAACCCGAGCCATCTATTGAAGGTGAATTCTCTGATTTATCCTCTGAACAAAAGAAAAGACTTGCGGAAAACGCCTATTTCCTACTGAACATGATAGATAAATTACCAGGACAATCTGGGGAGGATATTGATCTAACTAAGCTTATGAAATGGATAAAACATGCACGGGAAAAATGCAAACAAGTGAACCGATTACCAATTTGTGATGAAAAAATCGGTGAGATTTTATCTCATGCTCCTAATGGTAAAGATGGCATTTGGCCTCACGAAGCCGTAAGAGAAGTAATAGAAGAAATTAGTAGCAAAGACATGGAAAGGGGAATTGAGATAGGGATATACAATCAACGTGGAGTAGTTACTAAATCACTGGGTGAAGGTGGAAAGCAAGAACGTGAATTGGCAGAGAGATACAATCAATCTACTGAAGCACTTAAGTTAAAATGGCCCAGAACAGCAGCCATGTTGAAAAGAATAGCACAGGGATACATACGGGAAGCCAGTAGAGAAGATTTAAGGAGTGAGTTGGATGATTTATTATGATTTACAATTTTGCGGTGCCACTTCACTTAACAGCGGACATACGGCTACGCTTCGCTCCGCCAAAATTTCTCTTCGGGAAACTTAGATCTCCGCAGAACATCAGGCGAAAGCAGACTGGAGTAAACACTATGGAATATCTAAACTACAGTTTAAATCCAAAAGGATTTTTTTGTTTTTTTGCTGTTGAAGAATTTCAAAAAATATATTGGATTGGTACCTTGAAAAAGGTAAATTTATAAATAAAGGCAAGGGCTTTGGGGTCCTTTATCTCGGGCGCCGAAAACAAAGAGGAAGAGAGATTGGCATCCTATGGTTAATATATGATAAGAGGTTGAAGCTCTCTTTTTATACAAGGAGCGGATAAAGTGCAAGGGATTTTATGGAGAAGTTTATGCAGGTGGGGACCTTTTAAGATAAGGAGTAGGACAGACCGATAATGGGAAGGAGTTTGAGGGGGGGGGTTGATAGATTTTTGAGAAAGAATGGAATAATTCATTACAATACTTTTTGAACGGATGGATAAAGAATAACCCCTCGCGACCAAAATGTTATGGAATTCTGCATAGACTTGACAATATTTTAAAATTTTTTATAATTAAATGTGGGAACAATAATTGAAGAGAAAAGATTATATGAGATAGTAAAAAAAGCGGTGAATGAAGCCTTGCGGGAAAATCTAAAAAAATTAAAGATTGATTTTATTCCTTATGCAGATGAGAAAGAAATGGAAGAAATAAGAAAAATTTTTGGTTCGCCTGAGAAGTATAAAAATCAAAAATTCGTTAAAAAAAAGAACTTTAAGTGTGGATTTATGAATTCAGCAAAGAGGCTGAAAAATTTCTTAATAAACAACCTAAAAAATTTCAAAAATTGATAACCGAGAAAATTAAAAATATTGGTGATTGGTTAGAAGATAAAAGCAAACTTAAAGTCGACATAAGAAAATTATACGGAGAATGGGAAGGGTTCTATCGCCTTCGCATAGGAGAAGTAAGAGTCTTATTCAGCATAGATGAGGAAAAAGAAATAATAAGAGTACATGCTATAGGGTATAGAGGTGATATTTATAAATAATAAGCAAAATGCAACTGCGGTTAACAGCGTGTTTGCGGTTTTGCTTCGCTCCACTGAAACCCCACCATGTGGGTAAGTACTTGACAATCTGCTATGTCCACTAAAATCTATAATGAGACGGTTCAGTGATAAAACAAGGACACTTGGCGGGACTTCGCAAACACGCTTGCGATTAGGCGACATTTCGCGTGAGGAGGAATAAAAGATGTCAAATAGGTTAATAGAAATATTTGAAGATGAAAAACTTGTAAAGAAGATCAAAAATAAACTACCATATCTGTTTCAACTTGCAGAATTGGAAAGTTCAAGAGCAGGGAAAGTTGGGATGGAAGTAGGCTCTTTCCGTGAAAAATAATCATTGCCTTGCTCATTTATAAATTTGGAGAATCAAATGTAGAAACTGAAATCCCCATTACAGAGCCAGAGGTTGATGTAAAATTATTTGGCGAGCCGATATCTATAAAAACAATTACAGGTAAAAGTCTCAGTGGAGTTAAACTTATATGGACAGTTGATGCTCAAAAGGCAAGGGAATTTAGAGAAAGTTATTATCCACATTGCGATATTTTATTAGTTCAAATTAACTGGGGAAGCACTGGTGGGTTTTATTACATTCCACTGGAAGCTCAAAGAAAACTTTTTGATAGAATAGGCAGGAACAGATATATTAAACTACCTTAGCCAGGCACAAACCCAAGGGGAGTGGAAATAACTAAGGACGCATTAACGACTTTAGTTAACGATGATTTATCCAGAAGTATTGAGATAAGATGGCAGAAAACAAAAATTGAGTTTAACCCTTATAAAAGATGGGTGGATTACTGGAGGGAGGATTAAAATGAAAAGAAAAAAGAGAGGGACAAAAACAAGTTCATTTGGATCGCCGGGTAGGATAAATCACGACTCTACCCCCTTTTATACCAGTAAATTATATGAAGGTTTACCAAAAGAGCAAAAAATGAAATACATAGAAAACCACATCCCTAAGGAATTCTTAAATAAAATATTTTGCAAATCTTCAGAAAAAATGGAAGAATTGCCTGATAATAGTGTTCATTTAATGGTAACTTCACCACCATATAATGTAGGAAAAGAATATGATAAGGATTTTACTCTCGAGGAGTATCTTGAATTTTTGAAAAGAGTTTGGGAAGAAGTTTACAGAGTTCTTGTTCCCGGTGGAAGAGCCTGCATTAATATCGCCAATCTCGGAAGAAAGCCGTATATTCCCCTCCATGCCTTTATTATAAGGGATATGCTTGATATCGGCTTTCTCATGAGAGGGGAGATAATATGGAACAAAGCATCTTCTGCAAGTCCATCAACTGCATGGGGAAGCTGGTGCTCTGCTGCAAACCCAACGCTAAGAGATGTTCATGAGTATATTTTGGTCTTCTCTAAGGGAACCTTTCAAAGAAAAAATGTTAATAAAAGAAAAAGTACCATTTCAAGAGAAGAGTTCCTGGAATTCACAAAAAGTGTGTGGACATTTCCTGCAGTTTCTGCAAAGGAGATAGGACATCCTGCACCGTTCCCTGTAGAACTTCCTTACAGGTGTATTCAGCTTTATACATATGAAGACGAGGTGGTTTTGGATCCATTCATGGGAAGTGGGCAAACTGCAATTGCTGCAATAAAGGCAGGAAGACACTATGTAGGATACGATATAAAAGAAGAGTATGTAAAATTAGCAGAAAAAAGAATAAAGGAATTTTTGATTGAGTACAAATCTCCTAGACTATTTGAATTTACTGGAGGAAATAAATGATTAGCGAAATGACGTATAACAGCGAACATACGACTACGGTGCTTTGCACCTTCGCCCAAATTGGGCAAAGCCAAACTTCGTATATCTGTAAATCGTTAGGCGAAATGGTGATTAAACATGAAGTAAAATTAAGGCAAACCGATATTGTGATAATAGCTTCAGTTTATAATTAAAGAACATGGCTAAATGCAAATTCAAAACCATAATTGGAATGGGATTTGAGAAGGAATGGACATGCCCGCTTGAAGCCCTTCCAGGAGAAGAATACTGCTACTGGCACAAGGAAGAAGAAGGGAAAGAGCCTGACGATGCGAAGTTAAGGGAATTAAAGGAGAATGAAATTTATGAGGTATTTTTAAGAAAAGCGAGGTTAAGTACAAAAGAACTCCAGAATGCTTTCCTTGAGTATGCAAAACTTCAAGGAGCTGACCTTTCGTTTGCAAATCTTCAAGAAGCTGACCTTCGGAGTGCAAAACTTCAAGGAGCTGAGCTTTCGGGTGCAAATCTTGAGGGTGCAAATTTAATCGGTGTGAGGGTGGATTCGGAAACTCGCTTGGATGATGCAAATTTAACATACGCAAATCTTTACCACTCTTACCTTGATGAAACGAAGACGCTCAGGAATGCAATTTTTGAGAGTGAGAATGAGATTAATGAGATTGTTGCGGATTTCCTTAAAAAAGGGAATAAAAAATTGGCAGTTCTTGATGTGTGGAAAATTGAAGAGGATAATTCCAGAGTTGTGGCAAGGCTTATTGAAAAGGGGTTGGTCAGGTATGTTTGCGAAGAAAAAAGAATACTCTTTTTTGACAAGAAGAGGGGAAGGGTTGTTAAAAATCCGGAAAATGCAAAGAAAAAGATTTTTCAAAAACTTCAGAAAAAAGACAGTGACCCTGAAGAGGATAATTATGTTGAAATAAGCGAACTTAACAAGTTAATAGATAGGAATGGGCTTGAGAAATATCTTTACAAAGGAAGCAGAAAGAAACTTTACGAGGCATCTTACGAAGTTTACAACAATCTCTACTACTTTTACATTCAAAACGGCAGGCTTGAAGAGGCATTGCGTATGCATTACAGGAGAGGAGAGGCAAGAAGAAAGCTATTAAGGGAGCGAGGGGGAATTCATCGCTTGAGGTCGTGGATATACGATTTCTTGATTTTGAAGTTCCTGACAGGTTATGGTGTGAAGATTTCAAGACCATTAATAGCGTCAGCATTTATAATTATATTTTTTGCATTCCTCTTCTGGGTTACACATGGAATAGTTAAGAATGTGAATGGAAACATAGTAACTCCAGACTTCTTTGATTATCTTTACCACAGTGTAATCACATTCACGAGTCTTGGATACTCAAATATCCAGCCGAATCTTGCGGTAGGACACATTCCACAACTCTTAGCAGCTGTTGAATCTATGCTGGGAGCATCAATGATGGCTTTACTAATCTTTGTGATTATAGTATCGGACATAAACAAATTTAATTTAGCTGAAATTCACTAATCCACTTTCCTGCATAACTCGGCTTCCTGCTAAACCTGTTACCACCGCATCGCCTAATATAAGCATAAAAGGTCTGTGCATTACAACACTCACTCAAATTTTTGCTTTGTAAAAACTTCTTTTATGCTAAAAATGTTAGACTACAATATTAATAGAAACTCGCTTCTTTAGATAGACCAGAGCTTCAAGGAATGTTGAAGGATAAAAGGAAAAAGTTTAATTGATGTTGCTCTTGTTTATAAGGCAGTAATACAGAAGTTTAGTATCATCAACGCAATAGGAAGGTTTTTTAGAAGCATAATGCCTCACCTTGCACATTTTGAAAAATAAGAATTAGGGCAGATGTTGGAATTCCCAGAACTTGTCATCGAGATCCTGTCCAGATTTTGAAAGAGTCATCAATTGGGTGATGCAATGAATCCCTCAAAATATAAAAACTTCAGAGTGGTTGACCTTTATGGAATACATGGTTTTGATGTAATTTCAATAACTGATCACATACTTAACACGGTTACGCTGGAAGAAAGGCTATAAGAGAAAACAGAAATATAGCAATTTATTTGCTGAGGAAATAATGAATTAGTTGATGCTTGACTTTTAATAAAAAGGGTTTATAATTACATAGTCCCAGGTAAAATTTAGCCAGGGTTACTCAAAAAAGGAGGTCTATGGAGATTGAAACTCTGAAAAGGAAGAAACTTGCAGAGTTACAGAAGATTGCAAAAAACTATGGAATAAATTATTCCGACATGAAGAAGGAACAGTTGGTGCTTGCAATTCTTGAAGCAGAAAGTAAGCAGAAAAAAGATGGCATGGTGGATATTACTGGAGTTCTTGAAGTAAGACCAGAAGGGTATGGATTTTTACGTTCCCCTGCCCATAGTTACCTTCCAAGCCCTGATGATATTTATGTTTCACCTGTAATAATAAAAAAACAGGGGCTTAAAACAGGGGATACCATAATAGGAAAAGCAAGACCTCCTAAGGAGGGAGAAAAATACTTTGCTCTTGCAGAAATAAAAACTGTGAATTTTGATAAACCTGAAAAGGCTCTTACAAGAATTCCTTTTGATAATCTCACTCCTCTTTATCCAACTCAAAGAATACACCTTGAAAATCCAGATGACGATGACATGTCAATGAGAGTGGTTGATCTGTTTACGCCTATTGGAAAAGGTCAAAGAGGATTGATTGTTTCACCTCCGAGGGCAGGGAAAACAATACTATTACAAAAAATAGCAAAAAGTATAAGAAGGAATCATCCTGAAATATATCTTATGATACTTCTTATAGATGAAAGACCAGAAGAAGTAACAGACTTTGAAAGGTCGGTTGATGCAGAAGTTATTTCTTCTACCTTTGATGAAGCCCCAGAAAGACACATACAGGTTGCGGATATCGTCTTGGAAAAGGCAAAGAGACTTGTGGAGCATAGAAAAGATGTAGTGATACTGCTTGATAGTATTACAAGATTTACAAGAGCATACAACAATGTAATTCCACATAGTGGAAAGACCCTTTCAGGAGGGCTTGATTCCAATGCCTTTACAAAGCCAAAAAAGTTTTTTGGCTCTGCAAGAAACATAGAAGAAGGAGGAAGTCTTACAATAATTGCCACAGCTCTTATAGATACAGGAAGTAGAATGGATGAGGTAATTTTTGAAGAATTTAAAGGAACAGGAAATATGGAACTTGTACTTGATAGAAGACTTGCAGATAGAAGAATATTCCCTGCAATAGACCTACAAAAATCAGGAACCAGGAAAGAAGAACTTCTGCTATCTGAATTTGAACTCAATAGACTGTGGCTTTTAAGAAGAATTCTTGCAGAGATGAACCCCATTGAAATGATGGAGTTCATTCTTGATAAAATGAGACTTACTAAAAACAATCAAGAATTTCTTGAATCAATGAATGAAGGATAAGGAGGTAAAATGAAGGAAAAAATACATCCTAAATATGTAGAGGCAGTTATAACATGTGCATGTGGTTTTTCTTATAAGACCATGTCTACAAAACCCAAAATTGCAGTGGAAATATGTTCTCACTGCCATCCTGTGTATACAGGAAAGAAAAAAAGAACAACGGTAATAACTGGAAGAATAGAAAAATTTGAAAGGAAATATGGAAAGATAAAATGAAGGAAAGGATAAGAGAACTTAAAGAAAAACTCCTTAAATTAAAGGAGTTTCTTTGACATAGAAAAAAAGAAGCAAAGGCTTGAGGAACTTTTAAGAATAACTGCCGATCCGTCTTTATGGGAAAATCAGGAACAGGCTAAAAAAATAACTGAGGAGCTTTCTTCAACAAAAAGAAGCGTTGAAACCTGTGAAAAACTTGAAAAAGAAATACAAGAACTTGAAGAGTACGTGACAATTGCAGAAGGAGATCCTGAACTTGAAAAAGAAATGATAAAAACAATAAAAAAAGCAGAAAAGGAGTTAAAGGATTTTGAAATAAGAACTTATCTGTCTGGAAAATATGATTCAAGAGATGCAATTATGACCATTCATCCAGGAGCAGGAGGCACAGAGTCCTGTGATTGGGCTGAAATGCTCTTTAGAATGTACATAAGGTTTTTTGAAAGGAAAGGATTTAAATACAAAGTTCTCGATTATCAGCCAGGGGAAGTGGCAGGTATTAAATCGGTTACCATAGAGGTGTCTAATGAATATGCGTATGGAATCCTTAAAGGAGAAACAGGGGTCCATAGATTGGTAAGAATTTCTCCATTTGATGCAAATAAGAGAAGACATACCTCTTTTGCTTCTGTTTTTGTATCACCGGTGTTTGATGCTATTGAGGTAAATATAAAAGAAGAAGATTTAAAAATTGAAACCTTCAGAGCATCAGGACGTGGAGGACAGTATGTTAACAAAGCATCTACTGCAGTGAGAATTACTCATATTCCTACAGGAATAGTAGTGTCGTGTCAGAATGAAAGGTCTCAATATCAGAATCGTCAAACTGCTTTAAAAATCCTCAGAGCAAGACTTTATGCTTTAGAAGAGGAAAAAAGAAGAAAAGAAAGAAAACAAATAGAGGAACAAAAAACAGAAATAGCTTGGGGATATCAGATTCGTTCATATGTTCTTTTCCCATATCAACTTGTAAAAGACCATAGAACAGGATATGAACGGCACGATGTTGAGAATGTTTTGGATGGAGATATAGAGGACTTTATCTATGAGTACCTCACAAATCAGAAAAAAGCCTGAGTCAAATAGGTTTACAGTTGATGGAATGTTAGGAAAAATAGCAAAATGGCTTAGAATGTTGGGTTTTGATACAAAATACAGTGTTGAAAAGCCATCGGAACTCCTCTATAAAGAAGCTTTAAGGGAGGGAAGAATTTTCATAACAAGAAATACAAAACTTAAAGATAAAAAAAATGTAATATTTATTAAGAGCGATAATCCATTCCAACAATTCTCTGAAATACTAAAGACCTTTGACTTGAAGAAACAAATGTCTCCTTTTACAAGATGTATGGTGTGCAACGAGCCTCTTCTACCTGTAGAAAAGAAGAAGGTAAAGGATAAAGTGCCTTTTTATACCTTTGAAAACTTTAATGAGTTTTATGAATGTCCATCGTGTGGAAGAGTTTACTGGAAAGGAACCCATTATTTTTCTATGTCCAAAAGATTGGAGGAACTGTTTGGAGATAAAAATTAATGAGGAACTCTGTATAGTTTGTGGAGGATGTATATCTGTATGTCCGGTTAATCCTCCAGTATTGCGAATAAAAAATAATAGATTAATAGTAGAGTTTTTGGAAAAATGTATTGGTTGTTTATCATGTGAGAAAGCATGCCCATGGGAAGCCATAAAAATATTGAATTTTAGAAAAACTGTTAAAGAATGATGGTATGTGAAGATTTAAAAAGGAGTTGTAATGTATTTTTCAATACTGTGGCTTATAACTTTTAACGATTTGCAAATAAAAATGGATGGATATATCCAATTTCAAATCTATATGGATAGAATTTCTGGAGACACCTTAGTGGGATTTAAAATACCTAAGGCAGAAATAGGAATTAAAGGAAATAAAAAAATAATGGATTGTTTAAATTTAGAATTCTTGCTGAATTTTTCAAAACCTCTGGTAATTTTTCTACTTCGCCATCTATTTTTGATTGTTATGTAGATGTAAAACTTCTCCTCATGTTTACCTACGAGTAGAGCAGTTTAAAGTACCATTCATCAGATAGGCGTATCAATCCGGAAGTAAAAATTTCTTCACAGAACCGGCTTTGTTCACAAGTAGAATGAAAGCAGGAAGAGATATAGGCGTACTACTTTATACTTCTAAAATTCTACAAGGGAAAATTGAATTTATGACGGGAATTTTCAATGGAGAGGGAAGTAACAAACCAGGAAATCTAAACGATTAATAGCGGGAAGAGGAGTATTTAAGTTAAATGAATTCTTCCCTTACAATGAACTTAATTTTTCTCCCAGGACTAAACCTGGATTTACAGGGGGAATAAACTTTTGTATCCACCAAATCACAGAAAATTCCACCATAAATAAGTTCGCATTGGATATTACTGCAATGATAAAAAGATTATTTATAGGGCTTGGATATGGAATATCAATTAATGAACAAAGCAGTCAAAAAGGATTCTATCTCCAAGGAGATGTTATTCTTATACCTCAGTTTTTAAAATTGGGGAAGCAGATATTCAGTATTTGAAGAAGATAATGAATTTAGAATAAGCTTTAGTATTGCTCCATCAGGTTCAGAAACAGATATCATAACCATAGAAGGAGGCAAGTTAAATGATAATACCATCTTCCGAATACAAAATCAGTTGAAATTTTAAGAAATTAGATAAGTTTCATTACATCTTTTCTATTTTCCCAAAACACCTTAAGTACTGATGTTACAGGAACTGCTATAAGCATTCCTACTATTCCACCAAAGTACCCACCTATTACAAGAGCTGTAATAACAAGAGCAGGATTAAGCCCCACAACCTCTCCTATTATCTTTGGACCTATTAGATAATTCTCAAGCAGTTGCTCTCCAAGAAATACAATCGCTATCTTTATAAGGGTAGGTATAGGAGAAGGGCTTACAATACCTATCAAGAAAGCAGGAATTAAACTAAGTACATAACCAATATTGGGAATAAGTTGAAACACTCCTGCAAGGATACCAAGTAATAACCAATACTTTACTCCTACAACGAATAAAGACAATGCTATTATTATCCCCACTATAAGTGCAAGTATGAATTGGCTTCTAAGATAGCTTGATAATGCTCTATCTATTTCATTAACCAGTTTCAGATAAATTTTTTTATTTTTTCTTCTTGCAATAAATTTTTTTATTCCTTCTTTTATATTTCTTGAATTTTTCAATCCATAGTAGCTTATGAACAATGCAAGGAAAATTCCAAACAGAATCTCTATAAGCGTAGTAATTCCTGTATAAATGCCTTTTATAGATGAAAGAAAAAGTTTCTGTACATTTTTTATATCCGGAAATGCTTTTAAAAGCATTTCTTTCACATTAATGTCTATCCCCAGCTCTACCAGTTTCCTGTTTATCCACTCCAGATTTAAAGGAAGATTGGAAATATACGAATACAAAAGTTCATATGAATCCCTTAACTCCTCCCAAAAAGCAGGAGCGACAATGTAGAACAACCCTCCTATACCAGCAAGAATGAGAAACACAATACCAAGACTTGATACACTTCTTGGCCATTTCTTTTCCTCAAGCCAATCAACAAGTGGAGCAAAAATATAGGTAATAAGAATGGCACCTAAAAAAGGATATATGATAGGAAGCATCCTTAAAAAAATATAAAGGAAAAAAAGAAGAACCAAAGAATAGAAAAGTCTTCTAAAAACCGGCTGTCTTCTAAATGGCCATAAAAGAAAAAGTCCAAGAGGGACTAAAAATAAAGGAGATATTACTTCCTTAGTAAAGAATATAAATATTATAAGAACAAAAAGCACCCCTGTTAATACTAAAGCCTCTTTAATCCTTAATGCAGACCTCATTCAACTTCAAAAGAAGAAAATTCTCTTTCTTCTCCCCAATAAAGAGAAATGGAAATAAAATGATTTGCTCCCACCTCTGGATTGAAATCAACTCCATAGTTCAGAGAAAAACATTTCAAAAACAACCTTATACCTGCAGACATTTTTAAAGGATTTGAATTAAAACCAGCAAGAAAATGCAGTTTCTGTTGAATTATTTCAAACTCTTCGCCAAATGAAAACACTACATCCTCTCCCTCTTTTTTTGAAACCTCTACACAAGAAACTAACCCACTAAACCCAGAATATGCAATCCCTGCTTTTAAAGCAAAGGGAAGACTGTAATGATAGATTTTACCAAAGGAAGGTTTTACAAAATTTTTAAATAACAACCCTACTCTAAAGTTTTGATATCCTCTTGCCATTAAACCAAAATCAACTCCAAAGCTTTCTGCATTGCCAAACCTCCTGACACTGAGATAATAAAGTTTAAAAGAAGCACCTGCATAAAGATATTTATAAAGCTTTCTCGCAAAGCAAAAAACTCCCATGAACTCCCTCTCAAGTTCAAACCCTGTTTCCACAGCTCCTACTCCAAAAACTCCATAACCAGAGTAAACAACCGAGGAGAATGAGGCAGTATGTAATCCTTCTATCCCCTGCCACAAATGTTTATAATAAAAAGAAGCCTCATTTTTAACAGCAAAACACATTCCTGAAGGATTAAAGAAAACACCTGATGCATCGCTACTTAATGCAGTATACGCATAACCCATGGCTTCTGGTCTTACCCCTACTTCTGTATCTTCAAAGATTGAAAGAACCATATAAAGAAAAATCATCTCAAAGGACTCCCTACAACAATGGGTTTTTTAATCTCAATTATCTTCCCATCTCTATGTTTCGCTTTCAAGACAAGAACATATATTCCTATCATTACCTTCCCACCTCTATCATCCTTACCATCCCAAAATACAGTATTTTCCCCTGCACCACTGTTTTCAAAAATGGTTTTTATCTTCTTCCCTTTAAGATTATAGATATAGAGAGAACCTACGTATTCCTGAGGAATATTCACAGTAATCTTCAATCTTTCTTCAAGATCAGGGGAAAAAGGATTTGGTGAAATCTCCTTTATCTCCACCTCCTCACCTGCAGAGGTGTTGAAGGATTTAATGTCAGAAGGAAATCTTAAAAGAAGTTGATAACCTGTATTGTAAGGTTCTTCAACATCATACTGGGATACTATACCAGTAATATTGTAACACAATTCTTTATCAAGAGAGTCTATTTTTACATGGGTAACACTGTCAATTCTTACCGTTATCACTGGTGTTCCATTTTTAAAAAATAGATTATACCCTCTGGAATCCACATCGGGCTCTGCAACTGGATTAACTCCATATAGAGTAACAAGTTTACTCTCCATAGATTCATTTAAATAAACATTGAAACCTAAGGTTTCAGGGATTATCTCTTTCTTATGTCCTGTAATCTTAACAACACAGTTTGTTATTTCGGTAAGCCCCTTGTACTCATCCACCACACCGGTACATTCTACCTCATAGAAAAGAGAATCAAGATAGGAACTGTCTCCTTTTACAGAGACTATCTTGTAAAGGCATATCCCTCCTGTGGAATCCTGAATAAACATTTTATCATAACCTTCTTCTGAAAAAACATATTTGGGAGATATTATGTATCCTCTTACCCTTACAGCTTTCCCTTTATACTTGGAGGAATAACCATCATCTCCTGGAGACTGCACCTCTCCGATAGTAATCAGTGGAACTTCTTTGTGGGTAAAAATAAAGTCCTCTCTTTTCCTTGGCATTATTTGATATCCTTCTGTATAAGGAGGAAGAGTATCATACTGAGATTTTATTCCTATAAGAGAAAATGTATCTTTGGGAATTTCAAGCCCAGGTATATCGGTGTCAGGATCAATCCATATAACTCCATTGCCATAAGCATCTGTAAATTCGTATGTGCCTGTACCAAAAACATCTCCTTCTACCTTTATACCTGTTATTTCAACCAACATCCCTTCATATCTTTCCTGGTTCAACTCTTTACTCGTAATTATCAGAGGAGAAGGTAAAGGTCGATCATGAGCCACTACTTCTATCACCGGATCCTTTATTTCAAGCTTTCCCTTATACTCTTGAACCACTCCCTCTGCAACTATACTATCCCCTTCCTCTAAGGTTGTAGAAACTGTAAAAGAAAACAGATTTATTCCACCTGAAGTGTCCTGTACATAACAATCCAGTCTATCTTTTGAAAATATTCCTGTGCCTGCTGTAATTATCCCTGTTATTTTTACAACCTGCCCTATATAAGTTGTATCTTCATACAATCTTCCTATGGGAATAATCTCTTCTTCCCCACCTCCTCCTGTCGTGGTATCAAAATCCTCCCAAACTCTGGGTATTAACTGATAATGTTCGAGATAGGGAACCTCTGCATCATACTGACTGATAACTCCTTTTATTTTAATCTTCCCTTTGGGAATAGGTTTACCCATTATATCATCTTGAGTCCAGTATATCCAAAGGTTTCCAGTGCCTGTTTCATCCTTTATTGTATATTCAGCACTTTCAAATACTCCAGAGGCAAGGATCTCTACATTTTCTATTTTTACAAGCATTCCTTCGTACACTTCAACTGAATCTTCAATTTTCCCCATCTCAGATATTGTTATAACTGTAGATACTACTTCATGCCCTGAAGAATGCACGATAATCTCTGGATCCTGTATTTCAATAAGTCCCTTATAAATATCTACCATTCCCTTTACGGTAACACTATCCCCTATCTTTATGCTATAGTTTCCAAGTGAGGTTCCGTAAAGTGCAATACCTGCTGATGTATCCTGTACGAATGCTGGACCTTTTGAGCCAAATTCATATGCGACAGTAACAATACCTGTCACTTCAACCGTTTCTCCAAGATGTACTGGATTACCGTTGCTATCTATCCTCCTCACCTCTTTAATAGGAACTATCTCTGCAAGGAAAATAAGTATTATTTCCATTCTTCCTCTATCTTTTGTTTTGCCTCAAGAAGAGCCTGTTCTGCAGAAATGTTACCTCTTAAAGTCTTTTCAATGGCATCTCTCAAATACCTTCTTCCTTTAAACCATATTTCTTCTGAAGGCTCGGAAGTAGCATATTCCAGTTGGGCATATATCTCTTTAAGTTCAGGCATCTCTTCAAGAAGTGATTTTAAGGGCTCATAATTTTTAGCACTTCTTCTCACAGGAAGATAAAAGGTATGAGAAGACCAGTAAGCCTGTTGAGCAGGGGATATAAACCATTTTATAAATCTCCATGCCTTTTTCTGCTCCTCTGCTGGTACTCCTTCAAAAATTCCTACATTCGTTCCTGCAATTATAGTAACCTTCTTTTTTCCATAAGGAAGAGGGGCTATTCCAACTGGAAAACTCATCTTTTCTCGCATGAATGACCAAGATACAATCGTCCCTATTATCATTGCTACCTTTCCTGAAAGGAAGTCATCCTGGTGTTGATACCCAGATGCAATATAAGCACATTTTTCTTTATTCACAAGTGTATTTAAAAATTCAAGAGCCTCTACCCCTTCCTTGCAAGCAAAAAGCACCTTTTTATTCTGAGGGTCAATCAACTTTCCGCCATTTTGTAAAACAAGAATATTAAACCACCAAGGGTCTATATTAAACGCAGTACCCCATACTTCTGGCACTCCATCGTTATCTTCATCCTTTGTCAATTTTTTTGCTATTTCTAAAAATTCATCCCATGTTTTAGGTGGTGATTTTATTCCATTTTCAGCAAATATTTTTTTATTATAAAAAATCACTGGCAGACTCTTATTAAACGGAAAAGTTAAAAATTTTCCCTTGTACTTACTTATCTCAAGAAATACAGGATAAAAATCCTGTAATTCCTCTTTTCCAAAACCTTCTTCAGAATTTATAAAATCATCAATCGGTTTAAGAATGCCCTTTTTGTAAAACTGTACAGCCCAAGATTCATACATCTGAGCAAGAGATGGTGGATTTTTAACCAATGTAGCTCCCATCAATTTTTGAGCAAGAGATGTATAGTTACTCATACTTACAGATTTTATTTCAATTCCAGACTCTTTCTCAAAATTCTCTATCATCTGCTCAAGGGTCTTACCTAAGGGGCCCCCCATTGCATGCCAAAAGGTTACATCCTTTTTTGAAGGTTGCTTGCACAGTAGAAGAATTAAAACAAGAATAAGAATTCTTTTCATTATAGAATTTTACTTTAAAATTTCTTAAAGTCAAACTCTCGTAGAGAGAGTTCGAAAAATCCTTATTGTTGATATTTTCTATCGCGAAAAAATCATCCATGATCCCCTCAATGCAAAATAGATGATAGAATTGTCCAAAAAATAAAAGAATATGTAAATTATACAATACAAGGAGGCCCTAAAGCCATCTTCTCCGCTATTCCCTCATCCTCACCCTAAAATACTTTCAAACTTCTGTTTTAAACTACCAAAAAGACTCTCTATCAAATACCTATTCCTATAATACTTTTTACTCAGCTCATCCGATAACCTCCTCAAAGGATTCCTTATCCCCTCCTAAATTTTCTCTCACCTTTATTGGAAGCTTTATGCCCATGTCAATCAACCTCTCCATAACCTCTATATTGAAGCACTTTCAAAAAATATATTGGATTGGTACCTTGAAAAAAGTAAATTTATGAATAAAGGCAAGGGCTTTGGGGTCCTTTATCTCGGGCGCCAAAA
>CAYQJV010000032.1:0-18871 GCA_964417925.1 uncultured bacterium
TATATTTAATTGACTTTACCTAAAACCTGCATAAACTTTTAAAGGAGGTCCTGATGGAAAAAAACTATGATCTTGTGATAATTGGGACAGGTATTATAGGTACATCAATTCTTTATCATTTGTATGAAGAAGGTTTCAAGGGGAAAACTGCTGTTTTTGATAAGGAGGATGCAATAGGTAATTTTACTACCTCTCTATCTGCAGGAGCATTTAGAAACATATGGTCTACAGATATCAATATGGAAATGACAAATTATAGTATTAAAAAATTTCTTGAGTTTGAGAAGGAAATAGGTGTTCCCATAGGAGTACACCAACATGGATATTTGTTCACTTATTATGAAGATAGATGGCAGGATATTGTGGAATTCAAGCCGAAATGGGATAAAAGAAATGTGAATACAGAACTTTTATCTCCTGAAGAAATAGAAAAAATGGTTCCTGGTATAAAAACAAAGATATCCGATGAGGATCCTGAAATAATAGAACTTTTGGGTATAAAAGATATTGTTGGAGGTTTGTTTGGTCCTGACTGTGGAAGTTTTGATCCTTCTGCAGCTGCTAAGGGATATGCAGAAAAAACCATAAAGATGCATTCTGAGGTAGAAATTTTTTTGAACACAGAGGTAAAGAGAGTAATGTTAAGTAATGGTAAAGTTATGGGAGTGGAATTGATAAATGGAGAAAAGATAAATGCTTCTCTGGTTATAGTGGCAGCAGGGCCCTATTCCAAGAAATTACTTTCGGATTCTGGAATTCCTCCTGAGGAAAACATTCCTGTTGAACCTATAAAAAGAATGCTTTTTATTACGAATCTTCCCCCAATTGATGGATTTGATAAAATTCCCCTTACAATTATAGATAAGGGAATCTATTTTAAAGTAGAATCAGGTAATCTATTAATAGGTAGAGCAAAAGAAGACCAGGAACCAGGTTTTGATACCACACCTGATATAAATTATTACAAAGATGAGATAAATGTTTACATGCAGGAGAGAATTCCAGGTACAGAACACTGTAATGTTCGTTCAATGTGGGCAGGTCTTTATAGTGTTACAATGCCAGATCATAATGGTATTCTTGGATTTCATCCTGCAAAGGAAGGGCTTTTTTTGGCTGTTGGATGGAGTGGTCATGGAGCAATGGTTGCTCCTGCAGTAGGAAAATGTGCAGCAGAGTTGATAGTTCATGGTGAATACAGAACCATTGATGCACGATGTTTGTCTTTTGAAAGATTTGCAAAGAATGAACTAATAAAAGAGACCATTGTGATTTAAAATGGGTAAAAACATTTTTATTGCAGAAAATGCAAAGATAATAGGAGATGTGAGAATCGGAGATTATGTTAGTATATGGTTTGGAGCAGTTATTAGAGCAGACATAAACTACATTGAAATAGGAAAGGAATCAAATATCCAGGATTTATCGGTTCTCCATGTTACAGAGGAGCTTCCATGTGTAATTGGAGAAAGAGTTACAATTGGGCATAATGCAATTGTCCATGGAGCAAAGATAGGAGACGAATGTCTTATAGGGATGGGTGCAGTGATTCTTGATGGTGCAAGAATAGGTAAAAACTGTGTGATCGCAGCAGGAGCTGTGGTAAAGGAAAATCAAGAAATTCCTTCAGGAGTTTTGGTTGCAGGAGTCCCTGCAAAGATAAAAAGAGAGCTTACAGAGGAAGAGAAAGAAATGCTGGGAAAGCATGCATTAGAGTATGTCAGACTTGCTCAAAGGTATCTTAAAGGTGAATTTAAATAGATTTTTAATCCTTGCTCTTTTAATTTTTTCCTGTAGGCCATTTCTCAAGAGGCCTCCGGCAGAGGAGGCAGGAGAGATCTTCAGAAAAAGCATTGAGTTGATGAAGCAGAAAAGATACGATGATGCAATAAAAGGGTTTTCAGAAATAGTAAAAAACTATCCACATTCAGAGTTTGCAGATGATGCATATTATCTTGCAGGAGTATGTTTCTACCGTAAAGAAGATTACAAGCATGCAAAGGGGGCAGGGATAAACATGTTGAAAAGGTATCCAGAATCTTCCTTAAAGGAGAAAGCAATGCTGCTTGTTGCAAAGTCTGCAAGACTCTTGGATGATTATTTTACTGCTGCAGAGTATTATTTAAAGCTTTATGAATTTACACAAGATGGGAAATATCTTAAAGAACTTAAAAACATTGCTTCAAGGCTTGAGTCAAAAAAGATAAAAAAGCTTGTAAAAAAGACAAAAGAGAAAAAATTGAAGGAGATTTTAAAAAAGTATGAAATCAAAAGTTTAGAAAGAGAAGGGAGATTGACAAAGAAAGATATGTTTGTGAAAATTGGGGTTCTTATCTCTACAACAGGAGAGTTTGGAAATATAGGAGAGGCAGTGATTAGAGGGATTGAAACCGCAAAAAAGGTTTACGATGCCTATAATTTTAGTATAGTATATACTGATATTGGAAATGAAAAGTCCTTACTTCAAAGTTTTTATTACCTTTTGGAGCAAAATGTAGATGTTATAATAGGTCCTTTAACCAGTAAAGAACTTGTAATACTTATTGATAGTGTGAGACAGAGGCCCGTGATTATTTCTCCAACTGCAACTGAATATGAGCTTTTACAGAGATATCCTTGCCTTTTTGAATTAAATTCATATGCATACAAGGAGGCAGAAGAGATAGCTAAATATGCTATTCAAAGACTTTTTCTACAAAGATTTGCAATAGTATGTCCTTCAGATGAAAGGACAAGAGAGATAGTTTCGGTATTTGAAAATACAGTTAAAAAAAATGGTGGGAGGATAGTATATATGCGGTCTTATCCTGACACAGTTAAGGATTTTAAAGAATATGTGCTTTCTTTAAAAGGTGTTGATGTGGATGCTGTTTTTTTACCATGTCCTGCAGAGCATCTTGTTACTCTTGCTCCTCAATTTGATTATTATAAAATAAATGCGGTTCTTTTAGGTCTTGATGATTTTGGAGCGAAGTTGATGATGGAGAAGGGAATAAATTATATAAGAAACGCGGTATTTGTATCCCCACCTCTTCCAGAATATTTTATTGAAGAAGATAACTACTTTGATAGATTTTATGATATTTACACAAAGGAATATGGAGAGCCACCGGATTGGGCAAGTATTCTTGGATTTGATACTTTTACAATACTTTATAAAACTTTAAAAGAAACTCCGCAAAAAATCAGTTTGTGTGACGCTCTTAAAAACACAAAATACAGAAGAGGAGTAATAGGAAGGCTTGCCTTTGGAAATTTTAGATTTAAGAATCCATTTGTTTTTTATGAAATTGAAAAAGGAAAAATAAAGGAGAGGAAATGAAAAAAAAAGATGTAAAAAGAAAAGAGATAAAAAGGAAAAAGTTCCCCTTGGAGAGGAAAAACTATTTACTGCTTTTGATCGGTCTTCTGTGCATCATAGTTGGATTTTTCTTCCTCGCCAAAGGAGATATAACTCTGGCTCCGATACTTCTCGTTGCTGGTTACTGTGTTTTTATCCCCTTTGCTATGTTTTTCTCTTTTAAGAAAGCAAAAATAAAGGAGAAAAAAGGTGAAGGAAAAGAAAAAACTACTGGATGAAAAGGATATCTCCCTTATCCTAAAAAGGATTGCTTCTCAGATAATAGAGAGAAATAGAGGAGTTGATGATGTGTGTCTTGTAGGTATAAAGAGAAGAGGAGATGTACTTGCAATGAGAATAGCCGATGAAATAAAAAAAATAACG
This sequence comes from uncultured bacterium, assembly GCA_964417925.1. Taxonomy (GTDB): domain Bacteria; phylum Hydrothermota; class Tepidihabitantia; order B3-TA06; family CAYQJV01; genus CAYQJV01. Next base: position 3,725 of record CAYQJV010000032.1, read on the forward strand.
GGAAAGGAAATACCTGTTGGAGCAATTGATATAACACTTTATAGAGACGATTTACAACTCGTTTCTGAATTTCCAATGGTTGAGGAGAGTTATATTCCTTTTGACATAACCAATCGGGTGGTTGTTCTTGTGGATGATGTTTTATTTACCGGAAGAACGGTGAGGGCTGCAATTTCAGAAATTCTTGATTATGGAAGGCCAAAGGCAATACAGCTTGCAGTACTTATTGACAGAATGCACAGAGAACTTCCAATAGGTGCAGATTTTGTGGGGAAAAAAATTCCAACATCAAAGAGTGAAATAGTAGATGTATATTTAAAGGAAGTTGATGGAAAGGAGGGTGTATATCTAACAAAGAAAAAATAAAATGGAATAGAAAACATTTACTTGGGATAGAGGACCTAACCAGAGAAGAGATAGAGATAATTCTAAAAACTGCAGAAGAGTTTTATGGAGTCCTTGAAAGACCTATTCCAATTGTTCCAACCCTTAGGGGAAAAGCAATTGTTAATCTTTTTTTCGAGCCTTCAACCAGAACTGCAACTTCCTTTGCTATTGCTGCCAAAAGGCTTTCCTGTGATGTGGTGAGTTTTTCAAAATCTGTTTCAAGTGTTCAAAAAGGAGAAACTTTGCTTGATACAGCAAGAAATATAGAAGCGATGAGGGTTGATGGTGTTGTGATAAGGCATTCATGCCCTGGGGCTCCCCATTTCCTTGCAAAGAGGATAAATGGATTTGTAATAAACGCAGGAGATGGTGCTCATGAACATCCTACTCAGGCTTTACTTGATGCCTTTACTCTTATTAAAAAGATAGGTCCTCTTGATGGTAAGAAAATTTTAATCCTTGGAGACATTGCTCATTCACGGGTTGCAAGGTCTGATATATGGGTGTTTAAAAAACTTGGAGCAGAAGTTTTAGTGTGTGGTCCAGCGACGCTTATTCCTCCCTATATAGAGGCTTTGGGAGTGAAAGTTTTTTATAACCTTGATAAAGCAATAGAAGATGTGGATGTAATAAATGTTTTAAGATTACAGCTTGAAAGACAGAAAGTTGGTTTTTTCCCCTCTTTAAGAGAATACAGAAAATTTTACTGTTTAACAGAAGAAAGGTTAAAGAGGGCTAAAAAAGATGTTGTTATAATGCATCCTGGACCAATGAACAGAGGGGTTGAAATACATCCAGATGTTGCTGATGGAAGACATTCTGTAATATTGTCTCAGGTAAAAGCAGGAGTTGCAGTTAGAATGGCTGTGTTATTTTTACTTGCAGGAGGTAAAGTTGATAAAGAAAGGACTTCCTGAAAAATTGATTATAAAAAACGGAAAGGTATTTTTAGTAGAAAAAAGAAGGTTTGAAAAACTTGATATTTTCATACGAAACGGAGTAATAGAAGGGATTGAAAAGAACATTGAACCTTTTGAAACGGTAGAGATAATAGATGCCCAAGATAAGATTGTATCCCCTGGGTTTGTTGATCTTCATACCCATTTAAGAGAGCCGGGGAGAGAAGATGAAGAAACAATTGAAACAGGAAGTTTGTGTGCTATAGCAGGAGGATTTACAAAAATTTGTGCTATGCCCAATACAGAGCCTACAATTGATAATGCAGAACTCGTTGAATATATAATAAGAAGATCAAAAGAAATAGGTAATGCAGAGGTTTATCCTGTTGGAGCAATTACCAAAAAAAGGAAAGGTGCTGAACTTGCAGAAATAGGACTTATGGCAGAAAAAGGAGCAGTTGGTTTTTCAGATGATGGAGATTGGGTTTTAGATTCAGGAGTGATGAGAAGAGCTCTTGAATATTCAAAGATGTTTGAACTCAGGGTAATATCTCATGCCGAGGATCCTTTTCTTTCAAGAAATGGTGTTATAAATGAAGGAGTGATTTCAACAAAACTTGGATTTTATGGAAAACCCGATATAGCAGAGAGTCTGGCAATATACAGAGATGTAGAGCTTGCAAAGTACACAGGTGGAAAGCTACATATAGCACATGTATCAACAAAAAAAGGAATTGAAATAATTGAGAGGGCGAAGGAGAATGGAATTGATGTGACGTGTGAGGTTACTCCCCATCATTTAATATGGACGGAGGATGAACTTCTTTCTTTTGATACAAATTTTAAGGTTAATCCTCCTTTAAGGACCCAAAAGGATAGAGAAGCGTTGATTCTTGCATTGAAGGAGGGAGTGATTGATGCAATAGCGACTGACCATGCTCCTCATTCTCCTGAAGAAAAAGAACAGGAGTTTGATTTTGCTCCTTTTGGAATGATTGGATTGCAGACTGCTTTTTCTTTATTGTACGAAAATCTTGTAGAGAAGGGAGTTATTTCACTTGAAATTTTGCTTGAGAAGTTAACCAAGGGCCCTTCAGAGGTTATTTTTGGAAAGTTTGATGGAATCAAAAAAGGGGAGGTAGCTGAGATTGTGATCATTTCTCTTGATAAAGAATGGGTATTTGACAAACAAACGAATCTTTCAAAATCTCGAAATTCCCCTGTCTTTGGGAAGAGATTAAAGGGAAAAGTAGAAAAGGTAATATTTAAAAATTTTGTGTACATTATGTAAGTAGAAAAAAATGTTATGTATAAAAAGGAGGTGTATATGCCTACATTTATTTTAATGACAAAGTTTTCCCCTGAGGTTTCCAAGAGAATGAAGCAAAGAGCAAAGATAGGAGAGCAATGGTTGGAGAAAGTTAAGAAGAAATGTCCTGAAGTTAGATTTCTCGGGCATTATGCACTGCTTGGGCCATATGATGTAATGAGTATATACGAGGCTCCCAATGAGGAGGTTGCTGCAAAAGTATCAATGATAAGCCTTGCGATGGGAGCAGTTCAAGCAGAAAGCTGGACAGCAATTCCTTATAGAAGATTTGTAGAGCTCACAAAAGAAATATAACTGTAAGAGGGGAGAATCTCTCCCCTCTCAATTATTGCATTATTATAAGTTTTCCTATGTAAATATTGCCTTTATAAGCGTAACGATAAAAATAAACTCCTGCTGGGAAATTTAGATAATTTGGCTTTTCTACTGTTTTTAAAAGCTCTCCTGATACAGAGTATATATTTAATCTTTCAGGAGGAGGATTGAAGTTTAATTTTGCTCCTTCTTTCATAAAGATGGTATTTTTTATTACTAAAGTTTCAGAAGATAGGGTTTCTTTTATTCCAGGAGTAGGTTCTTCTATCGGAGAAAGGGTTGGATCTCCGAGAAGAGTTATTCCATAGAACCAGGACCTTTGCCATGGTTCTGTTAAAGTTCTAAGATTGAACCATTTTTTTAGTGCTTCTCCTATTGTGCTTTTTGCCCCAAGAGGAGAGTAAAACTGAGAAAAGAACAACATACTACCTGTTTTTGTACTCCCAACAGCTGAAATTCCATAGGATGAAGCAAATACGTACCTTCCTCCCATGTATCCAGGCTCTACATATCTACAGTTTGAGCAGGCGAATAAGTTATAAAAATAGGCTTTGGGATCAATTGAAAAGATTTCAGTTGCATAAAAATAACTCCATACTGTTCCATTGTTATACTTGAAACCGTGCAATTCTGGTGATGAATGTGCGAATACTGAAATCCATTTATAGTTCTCAGAAAGTCTTTCTCTGTAGTCTGAAGCCTTTGTTTGTTCTGAATCTGCAATTAATACTCTATTATCAAATACGCATTTCATATCCTCTGCATACTCTTTTGCCCAACATACCCAGTCATCATCTACGTATACAAGAGCTCTATGTAGTAAAGTATCCTCCTTTGTTCTGTATTTTTTAAGTTTTTTAAAGTAGTTTTTAAAAAGTTCTATATCCTGTTTAGAAGTTGTAGAAATAGGGTAAAGCCTTCCTATAGCAATTTCAGGATAGATTGAACCGGTATGGGTATCGTATATTCCATCTTTTCCAGGAACAAGATTATCTCCTTCCTTTTTTAAACTGTCTGTCCAAAAACCATCTATATCTTCGTAGAATAGGTCGCAAGGAAACTCTTCATATCCATCTTCTGGATCTCTTTCTCCATCATTATCCCAATCATCTATCATTTGGAACCAGGCAACTGGTAATTTCCCTATCATAAACACAAGGTCCAATTCTGCCCAAGTAGAATCATAGATATCAATTATTAACTGTTTTAGTCCCTCAGGGGTTCCACCTTCTACAGTATACAGGATGATACTCCATTTTTTTCTTTCAAGTATTTCTATATATTCCTCCAATTCTGAAGTTAAGTCATTAAATATTTCTTTTTCGCATAGCACAAGCAATATGTTGGATGAGAAGTTTGGGGAAGTATATACCAGAGAGCAAGCAAAAGGCTGATAAGGATTTTTTTCTATAAACTCTCTGTAAGACATTGGTTTTGTACTATCTTCAGATATCCATTTTGTTACTGGAATATCTTTATAATCAAGTAAACAATATAGAAAGAGGGTTATCATTCAGGAACCGTAGCTTTTATTATTTCAGGGTTTACATTGTATTTTTCTAAAAATTCTTTTCTTTCTTTTTTCATTCTTTTTACCCATTCTTTATATTCATTCAATCTTCCCGTTTTTTCGTAAAAAATTCTTGGGTTTAAAATTTCGGCCGGGACCTTTTTTAGAAGTTCTGCATTTTCTGGGGCATCAACATCAACTATGAGATATCCAAAATCAGGGTCTTCTTTCCATTTTATTTCATCTTTAAGCATCGCTTCAAGCATTGCAGAGGAGTGAAATATCTTTACTTTTAAAGCTTTCCCCTCTTTTTCATCTCTTTCATCGCCTCCAACATAACCTGTATTCATCATCCAGTTAACAAGGTCAGGGACTTGAGATGCAAGTTCTGAAAATCTCTCTGCCTGTAATCCATAACTTCTTGGGAAAAAAGGTTGAGTAAAAGGAGACCTTGTTTTGCCTCTTTCCTTACCTGCTGCAGAAGTTTTAGAGGTTTCTCCAAGCATAAAATAACCGGCTGCCTGTTCAGGAGATTTAAAACGTACGATTCCCGGAGTTGCAGCATCCTTCCCTTCGTCTCTATTGAGAATTCCCATAAATTTTACAGGAGGTACATCATAAGGGTCTGCTGCTCCTTCAATTTCTTTCAATGGAATTATGGACCTCCCATTTTGTGTCCATACGACAAAATCCCATCCGTCTTTTGGAATATTGTATTCATCTACCACATCCTCTGCTTTAACCTTTCCTTCTATATAGGCATCCACATTTTCCGCAGGAGCTCCTGTTTCTATAAGAACATTCCTCAATCTTTTTACTTCTTCAGGAGAAAGAATCTGTTTTGAAAAATCGTATGTCCCATCAGGGTTCATATACACGTTTTCAACCCATGCAGTTGGTAATAGAGTTCCACGATAGATTATTGGTTCAGTTTCTTCCTTTAAGCCAAAGGTTTTTGCAAAGCATCCGTTTTCTGTTATGGTGAACTTACCTCCAGGCCAGAAACATACCATATCATCTTGCAATGGTTGAGTTAACTCTCCTTGCTTTGAAAATGTTGTGGTTGTTTTTCCTGTTCCCGAAAGCCCCATTACACCAAGTGTAACTTTTTTATTTCCTATTTTAACTATCTTTGCCCCTGCATGTAACACTAATCCACCTTTTTGATACACCCATTCATTGAGCATTCGGAGCATTCCCTTTTTACTTTCACCAAAATAATCAGAACCTATAACATATGTGGTCCAGTTTTCAAGATCAACAAGTACTGCCATGTTTCCAGGCATATCTTCTAACAAGAGTCCTGGTGTCATTACTACCCTCATCGATGGAATAAAAGGATACTTGAGTTCGTCATCATTTTCAACCATTTCTCTTGGAAAACTCAGTACCTGTTGCATTCCAGCTATATTTGATGCTTCAAGAGTGTACAACCATTGTACTTTTACAGCATATCCCTTTTCTATTCCCAAGTATCCATCTATTTGAATTAAAGTTCCTTTATCTTCTATGTATTTTTTTTGTATTTCTATTAATTTTTCTGCCTTTTCGGGTTCTATTGTTTTACCTGAATACAAATTTGCCTCAGAAGGAGAAGCAATAATATAGGTATATCTCGCTTCTCTTGCCTTCTTTCTGGTTATTTTATCCAGGTTTCCATATTTGCTTTTAAATATGGCAGGAGTATATTTTAAAGCAAGTTTCCTTAATTCTTCTTGGGTTGGATTTTCAATGTATTTTACATTGTAAGGTTTTAAAGCCTTTTCTGGTTTTTTTCGTAATGATTTTTCCATTTTCACTCCTTTAAAAATTACATTTTTTATAAATTTTTACTCAATTTTTTATAAAAGTCAAGGAAACAAAAAATGAAGAATTTCAAAAAGATATTGGATTGGTATCTTGAAAAAAGGTAAATTTATGAATAAAGGCAAGGGCTTTGGGGTCCTTTCTTTATCTCGGGCGCCAAAAACAAAGAGGAGCGGATAAAGTGCGAGGGATTTTATGGAGAAGTTTAATAAAATACTTTTTGAACAGGTGGGTAAAGAATAAACTTCGCGGCTAAAATGTTATGGAATTCTACATTGACTTGTTTTTTTTACAAGATATAATTTATCATGGGATTTTTTTATTTTTTAAAAAGGAGTTTTTATGAGTAAAGTAATATACGGTGCATGGGGAAGTGAAGTTATAGATTATAGAAGTTATTCTGTGGACACCATCCCTTCGCATTACAGATTTAAAAAAATAAAAGAATACGAACCTGACAATAAACTTCTTGCTCTTATGGGATGGAATGGTTTTTATGTTCTTGATGAAGGAGTGGATATAATTGACATGTTGAAAAAATACATAGAAATAATCCAATATGAAGTATCGTGTGGCAAATGTATTCCAGGAAGAATGGGTACTAAAGTAGCTTTAAGTATTTTAAAAAAGATAAAGGAAGGGAGAGGTGAATCTAAGGATATAGAAAAACTAAAAAGACTTTATGAACTTACCTATAAATGTTCCATGTGTGAAGTAGGACACACTTGCCTTATACCTTTGGGAAAAATTTTAGAACACTTTTCCGAATATATTGAAAAAGCAATTAAGAATGAAAAAACACCTAAAAAGTCAGTTAAATATCATTGGAAAGTTACCGCTCCCTGTATAGAGGCTTGTCCGGTGCATATTGATATTCCTAAGTATATTGAGTATATAAAAGAGGGATATTACACTCTATCCCTTGCTACAATTCAAGAAAAGAACCCTCTCGCAGCAATCTGTGGACGAGTATGTGTACGTTACTGTGAATTCGCATGTAGAAGAAGCACTATAGATAATCCAGTTTCTATAAAACATTTAAAACGATTTGCAGCAGAACTTACTTATGAACATGAACATGAAAATCTTTCAAAAAAGATTGTCAAATCACCTCCATCTGAGAAAAAGGTAGCTATTATTGGTGCTGGACCAGCAGGACTTACTGCAGCCTATTATCTTTTGAAAAAAGGGCATGATGTAGATATTTTTGAAGCTACACATAGAGCAGGTGGCATGATGGTATGGGGTATACCTGCTTTTAGGTTGCCAAGAGAAATAATTGAAAAAGAGGTAAAAATAGTAGAGGAACTAGGAGCAAAAATATTTTATAACAAAAAACTTGGAAAAGATTTCACTCTCTCGCAATTGAAGGAAAAATATAATGCTATATTCATTGCTATTGGTGCTCAAAAAACCAGAAAGTTAAATATTCCTGGAGAGGAATTAAAACCTGTAGGGTATTATGAAGCTCTTAACTTTTTAAAAAAATACAACGCAGGTGAAAAACTCTTTATTGGAAAAACCGCTATAATTGTAGGAGGAGGAAATGTAGCAATGGATTGCTGTAGGACAGCAAAAAGAATGGGGGTGGAGAAAGTTACAGTAATTTATCGGAGAACCCAGGAAGAAATGCCGGCTGATAAGGAAGAGTATGAGGCTGCATTGAAGGAGGGCATAGAATTCAAATTCCTCACAAATCCTGTTGAAATCATTGTCAAGAATGGCAGAGTAAAAGCTGTAAGATGCATTAAAATGAAACTTGGTGAACCTGATGATTCTGGAAGAAGAAGACCAGAACCCATTCCTGGTTCAGAATTTATAATAGAAACCGAAATGATAATTCCTGCTATAGGACAAAGGGTGGATACCTCTTGGCTTGAAAAAGAAGAAGGAATAAAAGTAACTACAACTCCATGGGGAACCATAAAAATTGACTCTTTGACCCTTATGACAGAAGAACCAGGGATATTTGCAGGTGGAGACTGTGTACTTGGTCCTGCCACTCTAATAGAAGCAGAGGCTCATGGAATGAAGACAGCCCTTTATATAGACCAGTATTTGCAAACGGGTCAAGTGCAGGTGTCGGATGATGAAAAAATTTCCCATTTATTGAGAGAAACAGGACTTTATAAAGATGAGCAACTTATAGATTTTGTCTCTCCCGAAGTTGGAGAAAAATTACTTGTGGAAAAGACCCCCTTACTACTAAAAAAAGAAAAAGACCCAGAAGCCATAGAGATAACTCCTGAAGATGCATTTTTAGAAGCAGATAGATGTTTAAGATGCTATAAAGTAATTCTTGTTGCAACGGAAAAATAAAAAAGAGAGGATTTAATTATGCCCCAAAAAATAACACTTTACATGAATGGTGAAAAAGTAAGTGCTATAGAAGGACAAACAATTCTGGAGGTTGCAAAAGAAAATGACATTTTTATACCTACTTTATGTTTTCTGGAAAAGATAGGTTCTATAGGATCTTGTAGAATGTGCATTGTAGAAGTTGAGGGATTAAAAATTCCTGTAACAGCATGTACCACCAAGGCAAAAGAAGGGATGGTTGTAAGAACCTCAACCCCTGAAATTGAAAGACTGAGAAAGGAAATTTTAAAATTAATACTCCTTAATCATCCTTTAATGTGTGAAGCATGTCCTTTAGATGGAAACTGTACTTTACAAAAATTGGCATATCTTTATAGTATTACTCCAGCAGATTTAAATTACTACGAAACAGAGGAAATAACGTATGAAGAGACAGAGCATCCCTCTCCTATATTACGATATCATCCCCAAAGATGTATTCTCTGTGGAAGATGTGTATATGCATGTACTCAAGTTTCAGTAGTAGGAGTACTCACTTTTAAAGGAAGAGGAGCCTCCACTGTAATTGCCAAGCAACCTCCTACCATATTTTATGAACCTGAATGTATTTCATGTGGAGAATGTATGGCTGTATGCCCTGTAAATGCAATAGAGGAAAAAAAGATAAGAGAAAGAGGCAAAAAGTGGGAGGTAAAAGAGGTAAAAACCATATGCCCTTATTGTGGTGTAGGATGTTCGGCCATATATAAAGCAAGTAGTGATAATATATTTGCAGTAGAGTCTCCTCCTGAACTTGGAGTGAATAAGGGAGATTTATGTGTAAAAGGAAGGTTCGGTTTTGACTTTGTAAGAGATAAAAATAGGTTAAGAATGCCTCTTTTAAAGACAAAGCAAGGGTTTAAAGAAATATCTTGGAATGAGGCTTATGATATAATTCATGCTAAATTTATAGAAATAAAAGAAAAGTATGGTGCTGACTCTATTATGGGACTCTCCTCTGCAAGATGTACCAACGAAGAAAATTATCTTTTTCAAAAATTCATAAGAGCAGCAATCGGAACAAACAACGTTGATCATTGCGCAAGATTGTGTCATTCCTCTACAGTTACTGGACTGAAGGCAGCATTTGGAGCTGGAGTAATGACAAACTCAATAGATGACTTTGATGACGCTGAACTCTACTTTGTTGTAGGGTCAAACACAACAGAAACACATCCCATAATAGGAAGAAAAATAAAGAAAAATGTGGATAGAAAAGGAGTTGACTTAATAGTAGCTGATCCAGGAAAGATAGAACTCGTAAAATTTTCTAATATATGGGTACAGCACAGACCAGGAACCGATATTGCATTACTCGACGGTCTTGCTTATGTAATATATAAAGAAGGTCTATGGAATAAAGAGTTTGTGAGCGAACGCACAGAAAACTTTGATGAGTTTACAACGTGTATAGAGAAATATCCTCCAGAAAAGGTAGCTTCTATAACAGGAGTAAAAAAGGAAGAAATAATAAAAGCTGCTCGAATGATAGGAAAGGCTCGCAAGGTTATTTTTGTATATGCAATGGGGATAACCCAACATGTGTATGGCACTGATGCTGTAAAGGCTATAGCCAATCTTGCTTTACTTACAGGAAACATTGGAAGAAAAGGAACAGGAGTTTCTCCTTTAAGAGGACAGAACAATGTCCAAGGAGCCTGTGACCTTGGAGCATTACCTGATGTATTCCCCGGATATCAACCTGTTGATGATCCCGATGTTACACTATTCTTCCAGCAAGCATGGGGAGTACGTTCTCTTTCTACCCGAAAAGGAATTCCAGCTACACAGCTCACAGATGCGATTCTTGAAGGAGGAATTAAAGGAATGTATATAATGGGGGAGAATCCAGCACTAACTGAAGCAGACATACCACACTTTAGAGAAGCATTAAGTAAACTTGAATTTCTTATAGTACAAGATATCTTTCTTTCAGAAACAGCAGAAATGGCTCACTTGGTACTTCCAGCAGCTTCTTCGTTTGAAAAAGATGGAACATTTACAAACACAGAAAGGAGGGTTCAAAGGGTAAGGAAAGTTTTAGAACCTTTAGAATTTTCAAAACCGGACTGGATAATTCTAAGAGACCTATTACAAAGATTCGGCATTAACGCCCCTTATACTCATCCCTCTTTTATCTTTGAAGAAATAAGAAAGGTAACACCACAGTACAGAGGGATAACATACAAAAGACTTGAGAAAGGAGGGATACAGTGGCCATGCTATCATGAAGAACATCCAGGAACTCAATTCTTATACGCAGAAAAATTCAATACTCCTTCTGGTAAAGCAAAATTCCATGCTGTAGAACAGATAGAAAATTATGGGAAAATAGAAAATTATCCGTTTATCCTTACCACAGGAAGGTTGAGGTATCATTACCATACAGGGACCATGACAAGAAAGACCTATGCATTATCTACACTATCTCCCGAAGGATTCATAGAGATGAACCCTAAGGATGCCGAAAAATTAAAAATCAAAGAAAATGATAGAATAAAAGTTATCTCTCCTGTAGGTGAAATAGAAGGAAAGGTAAAAATTTCTGAAAGAGTTCCCTGTGGAGTACTGTTTACAACCTTTCATTTTAAAGAAATTCCAGTAAATGTATTATCAAATGGGAAAACATTGGATCCAGAATCAAAAATACCTGAGTTTAAAGTAATTCCTGTAAAAATAGAAAAAATCACAGGAGGATAAAATGAAGAAAAATATCGTAATGCTGTTCTTTTTAGGTTCTTTATGGGGATTTGTAGAGATATTCCTCGGTAGTTTTCTATATGGAGTTCACCTCAGATTGAGTAGTGTAATTTTAACAGGACTGGCTTTTGGGATTTTAGGAATATCTCTTGCTTTTTTGAAAAAACCTGGAGTGGGTACCATTATCGCTTTAATAGCCGTTCTTTTCCGTGCCATAAATGCATCACCTTATTACTGTCATCTCCTTGCCATTTTTTTATTAGGAGTGGGACTGGATATCTCTTTATTTATTATGAAGACCAATCTAAGGGGCCCTCTTATTGGAATATACGGTAGCATGGGAGCATGGCTTGGTTATTTTCTTTTTGCTATTGTGATAACCTACATAATAAAGTATAAACCGTGGGGCACTGTGGCTCCTCTGAGGGGCATAAGATATATAAGTATCAACGGAACAATAGCTGCGTTTATTTCATTCTTCACACTATGGGGTGGATATAAACTTGGAGAATGCATAAAAAAATTGTACAATACTTATCCAGTAGTAGCCCATACAGGTATTATAGGATTTATTGGTATATTCTGGCTGATAAAATTTCTTAATGCATATTAAAAAGTACTTACTAAAACTAAAATAAATTCTTGAAAAAGGAGGTGAAATGGAAATATTTTTAGACACTGGTAATCTTAAAGAAATAGAAGATGCAGTTTCATATGGTATAGTCTCAGGAGTCACCACAAATCCTACTCTTTTATCAAAGGAAAACAAAGATTATAGAGAAATCCTTAAAGAAATATGCGAAATAGTGAAAGGACCTGTAAGTGCAGAAGTAGTATCCACGGATAAAGATGGAATGATAAAGGAGGCAAGAGAGTTAAAAAAGATAAGTGAACATATCGTAATAAAAATACCTTGCATAGAGGAAGGGATAAAAGCAGCAAAGATATTGGAAGAAGAGGGAATTCCTGTGAATATGACCCTTGTATTCTCTCCTCTGCAAGCATTACTTGCAGCCAAAGCAGGAGTTTCTTATGTAAGTCCTTTTGTAGGAAGGTTGGACGATATAGGTCATGATGGTTCAAATGTAGTTGAACAGATAGTTACAATCTACAAAAACTACGGGTTTGATACAAAAATAATATTTGCAAGTGTAAGACATCCAAATCATGTACTCTGGGCAGCTATGATGGGAGTAGATATTGCAACAATGCCTTACAGGGTTTTTAAACAACTTATAAAACATCCATTAACGGATATTGGGCTTGAAAAGTTTTTAAAGGATTGGGAAAAGGTTAAAAAGTTTTAAGGCCTTTCTATTGTAATTATCTCACCTTCTTCAATTTCGGATAACACCCTAATATTACCTTTTATTTTTGCGAATACATTAACTTCCTCTTCTGCTATTATTTCCTTCCCCTTTGATTTCGGAGTCTTACCAAAAAATATACATATAGAAGACTCCTCCACCCAAAATCCTATCTCTCCCTTTTTCACCGCCTCCCTTGGATTCTCCGGAGGTATCTCTATATTGTCTACTTTAAAATAAACTATATCTCCCCATTTTTTTGCCTTCCCTGTAATTGGTAAGGCATCAACTATCTTTTTTACAGTAATAGGATTTTCATATGTAAGCTCTGCCTTTACTCTACCTATGTTTTTTGATTTAACTACAATATTCCCGGTGATCCGTGTAATGGTTCCAAACTCTTTACCTGATATGTGAAGCAAAGGATAGGCTTTATCTTTCCAAAAAAGAGCAAAAAATTCGGTCTCTACTTCTGCTCTAACAACATCTGCTATAAAACTAAATGTCTCACCTGTATCAAGGGTCTGCCTCACCCTGCACTCCAGATGCCCCATACTCTCTTTTACCCTTGGGGCTCCAACCTTTTTTGAAGGTACATAGGTTATACCCTTTACTTGGGTTTTATCCACCTTTTTCCCTGACTTTGTTCCTACATACCATACGGTTCTTAAAAGTCTGACCCCAGGGATATTGATCACAAATTCGCCGGTTTCCCTTATGTTTTTAGCAGTAAGATGGTCTTTTTCGAGAGCTACCAGCACCATTGGAGGGTCTTCACTCAAAGGTGTAACCCATGCTACAGCACACGCATTAGGTTTACCTTCCAAAGAGATGGAAGTAAGGATAAAGGTATGCATCGGATGCAATATCTTGTAAAATTCATCCTCTATGGTCTTTCTACCCATAGGTATAAAGTATATTCAAATTTTTGTATAAGTCAAGTTTTGTATTTATGAAATTTCCTGCATTTTCTTATTTTTTAAACTTAATACAGGTGAGACAATAAATGTAAATTACCCACTTTTACATTCTCCATTCCGTATTCCCTTGCTATCTCTACTGCTCTTTGAGCGTGTCTTCGAGATGTAGTGGGTAAATCCTTCATGTAGAATGTTGGATAAAAGGCAAGAAAACTCCATGGAATTTTTTTATCTATCTTAGAGAGAAATTTTGCCATTTCCCTTATCTCCTTTTCATCTATATATCCTGGAACAAGTAAAGTAGAGACCACGAGTACTGGAATTTTTCTTCTCTTTTCAAGAAATAAAGCACAGTACTCAATATTTTCAAGGGTATTTCTATTATCGGCTCCACACAATGCATAGTGAAGGGAAGGAGTGATCGCTTTAAAATCTATCTTAAGTATTCCTCCACTTTCAAGAGAGAGTTCTAACATTCTCTTGATATAGAATTTATTCGCAGATCCATTTGTCTCCCAGCATATTCTAAAAATTCTTTTTACCTTTTTTAGTATCGCTTCAGAAAGGTTTAGTGCAAAATTTATAGAAGGGGTTGGATCCCCTCCAAAGAAACATATACATGCGGTATCTTCATCAATTTTACTTATTACGTCTTCAATCGTATAGAGCCTTGCATAAGGTTCTTTGAAATGCCAGTTCTGACAATACAGGCAGTTAAAAGTGCAATTTCTGAAAAATACTGCAAGATTTTTGTATCCATATTCAGGCCCCGGAGTATAAGAATATTCAGGATATCCCTTTCCCTCTGCAGCACACACCCATGAAGCAACACAGTTCGTGGGCAGAGCATCATGATAGAATTCAAGAAAAGTTTCATTTTCAAAACGTTTTAACCTGTTATCCTCAATTCTTATAAGGCCACAGTATCCCACATCCCTTATCCTACAATCATTCACACATTGACCACAGATTTCACCTTTTTGAGGCCTCACAACGGGCAAATTAAAATCCTTTCGCGTTATTCTGTGTACATTTTCAATGCACTCTTTTATATCATTAAAGTGATGAACTATACAGTCCTTACAATATCCTGGATACTTTGCTATTAAAGAACTCTTTTTTCCACAATACCCACATACTGCCATGTAAAATTATATTCCCATTATAAAAAATTACAAAATCTTAAAACACTTCAAAAATTAGTTTCTCGGGCAAGATAACTGTGATATTTTCTAAAAAGTTCCAGAAAGATATTGACCTGATAAAGAGGGGAAAATGAGTAGGATAAAGATTGAGTTATAAAAATTACTGTAGGAAAAAGAGAATAAAATGTCCTTCACAATCTATGATGGTAAAGATAACAAGGCACTTAAAGGATGGGAGTATACAATCGTAATATTTAGAGAACCGGGGGAAGATGAGATACAGTCAAAATGTTATGGAATTCTACATTTTCTTGACAAAAAAAAAAACAGATGGATATAATTTTAATGGAAAGAATGGGTGATTACCTTTAAATCAAGAAAATTTCTGCCCTTATGGGCAGGGAAAGGAGGTGGAGATGGCGGTACATTCTGTAAAGTCAAGTGAGTGGGATAAACTAACGAAATATCTT
>CAYQJV010000033.1:0-18186 GCA_964417925.1 uncultured bacterium
GGAGGGCATATTGTTCAGGGACATGTGGATGAAACCGGAAGAATAGAAAGTATAAAAAAACTTGGAGAGACATTTTTAATGGAGGTGAGTTTTTCTTCTTTTTACCGAGATTTCTTGGTACCAAAGGGTTCTGTAGCAATTGATGGGATAAGTCTTACCGTAGTCGAAATAAAAGGTAATAAATTTACAGTAAATATAATTCCTTATACAATTGCTAATACCAATTTAAAATACCGAAGAATAGGTGAGAAGGTAAATATTGAGTACGATATATTTGCAAAGTATATTTTCAGTTTTTTAAAGAAGATGAAGTTTTAGTTTTTTTTCTATTTTGTTTTAATTTCTTGTGAGATTTAATCTCGCTTATTAAATGTTCAATTTTTCCAAAGATATGAAGTACAATGAATACAAGAAGAGTTCCTGTAATTGCAACAAAATAGTAGCCTTGTCCTGATGCAATTCCTATGCAAGCTACAGTCCATACTGATGCTGCTGTAGTTAATCCATGGACAATAGCTTTCTCTCTTTCCCTTATTATGGTACCCGCTCCTAAAAATCCTATTCCGGTTATAATTGCTGCAGATATTCTCGTGGGATCTACGAATCCTGTTATTTCTGCTGAGTGTTCAGCTACGATCATCATCATTGCAGAAGCAAGGGATACGAGAATGTGGGTTCTCATTCCAGCGGGTTTTTCTCCCCACTCTCTTTGAAAACCAATTATACCTCCTAACAAAAATGCTAAAAGCAATCTTAAAAAATCCTCCATGTATTGTGCCATTTTCAATCTCCTATTGTTTTTTGTGTTAATTTCTGGATAGGAAGTTGATGCATAGAACCTTCATTAAAAAGAGTTATTTTGTCGAACCCCATACTTAAAATTTTAAGGAGAGATTCGTGTATATTATATCCAATTTCACAACCAGAATGAGCATCTGAGCCTATAGTAATGTTTTTACCCCCTTCTTCTTTATACATTTTTAAGATTTCCCAGTGAGGATAAGGTGAGTTCACAAATTGCCTTAACCCTTGGGTATTTATTTCAAGCGCTAAATTTTTTAATGCAATATATTTCAAAAGTAATCTAAGTTCTTTTTCATATTCTTTTAGGTTAAAACTTTCTGGATCTTTCATATATTTTTTAAAATAATCAAAATGCCCTATTGTGTTAAAAAGGTTGGATTTACACATGCTTCGTAATTCATCGAAGTAAGGTAGGAATTTTTTGGGTATTGTGGCGCTTTCTCTTTCTTGGACCCATTGGTCTATGGGAATTTTTTCAACATAGTGGATACTTCCTATTATGATGTCAAACGTTTTATTCCTTAAATATGCATATATTTCCATTTCATATTCTCTTTGATAGGTTATTTCAATCCCCGATAAAATTAGAAGTTTATTTTTAAATTTTTTGCTTAATTTACTTAGAGTATCTTTATAAAGCCTGTAATTAAAGTATCCATATCCAGGATCCTGAGGATTTAGCTCAAGGTGTTCAGTAAATGCAATAATTTTTATTCCTCTTTTAATTGCTATTTCACACACCTCCATAGGAGATAAAGAACTATCGTAAGAAAAAGTAGAATGTATATGTAAGTCTACCATTAGAATATTTTATTGTTGAATATAGTTTTGTCAAGAAATTTAACTTTTTCTTGACTTTTGCTTTGAAAAAGGTATTATTTTCAAAAGGAGGAAAAATGAATGAAGAATTATTGAATGAAAAATCTATAAATGAAATAGCCTCTCTATTGCGATATTTTGTAGAGTCAGGTGAACATAGGTTTATAGAAAAGATGAAGGATGTAACTGAAGATACACTTGGCAATTATCTTTTTGAAATTCTTTTTGAGGCGAGAAAAAGAAGAAGAGAAAATGCAAGAGATGAAAAAGGAAAATTTGTGCCAATACCTGCAGAGGATTCTCTTAAAGAGTTTATAAAGAGTTTTGTGCAGAATAGTGAAGAAGTAAAAAAGGCAGTACTATTATTATCTTTAAGTAGAAAGAGTTTTGAAAAGGAGGAGACAAAAGAGTTTTAAATTTGTTTGACTTTTTGTAGAAATTCTTTACAATATTCAATGAAAAAGTTAAGTATAATAATTATAATAATTATATTCATGTTTTTCCCTCTTTATTCTTTAACACTTACAAAAATTGTTGAGTTTCCATTACAAAATCTCAAAATGGAGAAAAAAGATGGCTTTATATGCCTTAAATTCCAAGGTGCAATATCTGATTGGAAACCAGGTGCTCCAGATCTTCCTTATATTCCCTATGAAATAGTTTTACCACCGAATTCAGTGATTGAAAATATCAGTGTAATTCCTCAAGATTCTATTACGTTATCTTTATTTTTACCTCTTTATCCGGTACAAAAGCCTACACCTCTTTCTTCGCCGTTACCACCGATATTTACTCCTCCCGATAAACATCTATATGGGTTGCCTCAATATCCTGAGTTTTATTATAGAGTAAGTTGGGGGAAAATCGGAAAATTTACCGCTTTGAACCTTATTTTTTCACCTGTAATTTATAGACCTTTAGACCACAGTATTGTTATTTATAAAAAAATCAAGGTTATTGTAAATTATAAAGTACTTTCTAAATTTATGGAGAGTTTTTCGGGTTTCGATTATTTAATCATTACTGCAGATTCTTTAAAACCTTATTTTGATAAACTTAAAAGATGGAAGTTAAAGAAAGGATTAAATACTAAGATAAGAACCATTGAATGGATAAATGCAAATTATTCTGGTAGAGATATTCAAGAAAGAATAAGGAATTATATAAAAGAAGTGGTAAAGGATTCTGGAGTTACCTGGGTTTTACTTGGAGGAGATACTGATATAATACCTGATAGAAAGGCATTTGCAATGCCATGCAGTGCTTTTTATCATCCACGTGAGGATAGTCTTCCTGCTGATCTTTATTACGCAGACATAGATGGTTCTTGGGATGAAGATAATGATGGAATTTTTGGAGAATTAGAAGATAGTATTGATCTCTACCCTGATGTATTTATAGGAAGGGCTCCTGTAAGAACAGGAGAAGAAGCAGAAACGTTTGTGAATAAATTAATCACCTATGAGACGTGTCCTGACACTACTTATCAAAAAGATTTTTTATTTCTTGGAGAAATTTTATGGAACAACCCTTATACTGATGGAGGTATAGGAAAGGATAGAATAGATAGTTTATGGATACCTGATGGATACAATATTACAAAACTATATCAATCTCGAGGTAACGAAAATCCTACTTCTGTGATTAGAGAAATAGAAAAAGGGAAAGGATTAATAAATCATGATGGACATGGTTGGATAAATATAATGAGTGTTGGAGAAGGATATCTTAGAAATGAAGATATGTTATCCTTAAGGAATTCTTCAAAATATGGAGTTATTTTCTCGATAGGATGTTGGACAGGAGCATTTGATTATGACTGTATTGGTGAAGCCTTTGTTAGAAATCCCAATGGAGGTGGTGTAGGATATATTGGAAATTCATCTTATGGATGGGGCTCTCCGGGTAATCCGGGATTTGGGTATTCTGATGTGTTTGATGAAAGATTTTATAAAGAGATTTTTGAAGAGAGCAGAAGACATATTGGAGAAGCCCTTGCTTTTACAAAAGCTTCTTTTATTCCTTTTTCTTACCAAAAGAATGTATACCGGTGGCATCAATACCAACTTAATCTTTTAGGAGATCCTGAAATGGTGATATGGCTTAATAACCCAGCAACCATGGAGGTGATGACTTCAGATTCTATTACTACTGATCAATTGCTTCATATATACGTGGAACATGAAGAAGTTCCTTTAAGTAATGTTACAGTTACACTTACTACAGATGATAGTATCTATACCAAGGTTACTACTAATGATTTTGGAGAAGCAGAGATAGAGATAAAAGAAGATTTTCCTGAAGAAATGTATATTACCTGTACAAAATTTGATTTTCTGCCTGTAATAAAAACAATAAAAATAATACATAAGGATGTATATCTTTCCTATTCTTTTCCATCTTTTAATGATGAACATGGGAATGACGATGGATATGTAAATCCAGCGGATACTGTACTTGTTTCTTTTTATCTTAAGAATTCAGGAATTACAAATGCGTACAACATTGATTTAAATCTTATAGCAAGAAACAATAGATTAATTATCATAGATAGTACAGAAAAAATAGAAGAGGTTAAGGCAAAAGATTCATTATTTATTAAAGATTGTTTTAAAGTATACATTCCTGATAGTATGGAAAGTTCTGCATTATGTACTCTTAGGGTGAAAGTTCAAGATCATATTTGGAAATATCCTTTTATAATTCCTCTTCATACTCCAGATGTTTCCTTTTCTAATATTAGAATAGAAATACCTGATGAATATATAACACCTGGAAGCTCAGGGAATTTTATTTTCTATGTTGTTAATCGTGGAAGTGGAGTTTTTTACAACGGTACCGTGCAGATAATTCCTTTGACTGAGGGAGTGAATTTTGGAAATAAGGAGTTTAATCTTCCTTCAATTTTCCCCAAGGATTCCATCCAGATGGAGACTTTAATTTTTGTATCTTCAAATGCGCATGAAGGAGATTTGTTGAAATTTAAAATAGTGGTTGAAAATGATAAAACATATTATGAAGAAATAGTACAGTTTGTTGTAGGCAAAACAGGATTTACCGAAGATTTTGAAGATCCATTTGAAGGATGGGAGAGTTACGGAACTCCGGATCTTTGGCATAGAACCACAGCTGATAAGAATTCCGGGAGTTATTCTCTCTATTGTGGTAGAGAAGATAAGCAACAATATGAGGACAACATGAACAATTCTATAGTGTCACCGGAATTTTTTATTCCTGTGGAACCAGTATTAGAACTTTATAGAAAATTTGAATTTCCTCTTTATGGTACTGATGGACTTTACATAGAGCTACTACATGGAGAAAAAATAGATACGCTTGATTTCTTAGGTACCGGAGGGGCTCTTGAAATAAAAGATGAGTGGATGCCCGTATATTATGAGTTAAAAGGTACTGTACCTGGAGAGAAAGCACGGTTAAGATTTACCTTTGTAAGTGATGGAAGTGATGTAGCAAAAGGGGTATTCATAGATGATATAAAGGTTTATGGTAGAGAGCTTTTTAAAACTACAGGAATTGAGGAAAATAAGGATTTAAAAATATATATTGAATTTACGGGTAGTAATTATTTTTATGTTTATTTACCTGAAGATAAGGAGGTAAGTATTATTCTTTACGATTGTACTGGTAGACACGTAAGTACATTGTTTAAAGGATATTTAAAAAAGGGTACTCATAAATTCTTGTGGAATCAATTGGATAGAAATGGGAAAAAAGTTTCTGTGGGAATATATTTTGTTATTGTAAAAACTAAAGATAAAAAATTACAAGGGACAAAACTTCTATTGATTCCATAAAAATACTATTATTTAGCTGGAAAGGTTGTTTTTTCTTGACATTTTATAGAGGGCAATTAAAATTATAACTACCTACTGGGGGATCGTCTAACTGGCAGGACGGCTGACTCTGGATCAGCAAGTCGGGGTTCGAATCCCTGTCCCCCAGTTTTATTTATTTTTAGTTCTTAAAAAGTCAACTTAAAAAGGAGGAAATGATAGAGAAAAACATAGGAATAAGAAGAGAAGATAAAAATATATGGGAAAGGAGAGTCCCTCTTATCCCAAGACATGTTAAAGAATTAAAGGAAGTGTTTAATATAAAGACCTTCCTACAACCTTCTGAAATTAGGGTTTTTTCGGAAGAAGAGTATAAAATAAATGGTGCAGAAGTAATGGAAGATCTAAGCTTATGCAATTTCATTTTTGGTATAAAGGAGGTCCCGGTAGATGCTTTTTTACCCAGAAAGGTGTATGTATTTTTCTCTCATACCATAAAAGGACAGCCTCATAATATGCCTATGCTAAAAAAAATGATGGAACTTAGGTGTACTTTAATAGATTATGAGAGAATCACCGATGTTACAGGTAGAAGACTTATATTTTTTGGAAACTATGCAGGAATAGCAGGAATGATAGATACATTATGGATATTTGGTAAAAGACTGAGAGAAGAAGGTATAAAAAATCCCTTTGAAAATATAAAGCAGACTCTTGAATATAAAGATTTAAAAGATGCAATAAATGAAATTAAGAAAATAGGAGAAGAAATAGAAAAAAATGGGGTTCCTTCTGAAATCGTTCCTGTAGTAATTGGTATCACAGGGTATGGAAATGTATCAAGGGGAGTTCAAGAAATTCTCAGTTTTCTTCCTGTAAGAGAAATTTTGCCGGAGGATTTAGAAAGTATATTCCAAAACCCAGCAAAAAATATTATATACAAGGTCGTTTTTAAAGAAGAACATATGGTAGAGCACATTCAAGGAAAAAGATTTATTCTTGATGATTATTATAATAATCCCTATAATTATAGAAGCATTTTTTACAAATACATTCCTTATCTTTCAATTCTTGTAAATGCAATATATTGGGATCCAAGATATCCCAAATTTGTGACCAAAAAGTTTTTAAAAGAAAATCACGAAAGCTTAAAAAGGTTGAAGGTAATAGGAGATATAAGTTGTGATATTGAAGGAGCTGTTGAAATAACTGTTAAAGCGACAAATCCAGGAAATCCTGTATTTGTGTATGATCCTTTGACAGGAGAAATAAAAGATGGGTATAAGGGGAGAGGAATAGTTGTTCTTGCCGTTGATAACCTTCCTTGTGAACTTGCAAGAGATTCTTCGGAATTTTTTAGTGGAATTTTAAA
This sequence comes from uncultured bacterium, assembly GCA_964417925.1. GTDB lineage: Bacteria > Hydrothermota > Tepidihabitantia > B3-TA06 > CAYQJV01 > CAYQJV01. The sequence continues at coordinate 6,790 of CAYQJV010000033.1, forward strand.
AAAATTTATTCCCTACATTGTAAATGCAGATTATACAGAGAATTTTGATAAATTGAGTCTCCCGCCTGAGATTAAAAGGGCAGTCATTTTATATCATGGAGAACTTACGCCTGAGTATAAATACCTACAAAAATATATTGAAAAAAAGGAGGATAAATGAAAAGAGTTTTAATTTTGGGAGCAGGGATGGTTGCAAAGCCAATAGTCCGATATTTACTTGAAAATGGTTTTGAAGTTACAGTAGCCACAAGGACCGTAAGTAAGGCGGAAGTCTTGGTGGGAAGTAATCCTCGAGGTAGGGCTGAAAGGTGGACAGTGGATGATAAAGAAAAGTTACATGATCTTGTTAAAGAATCTGAAGTAGTTGTGAGCCTTTTACCTTATATATACCATGTAGAAGTAGCTCAAGTATGCCTTGAATATAAAAAACATCTTGTAACTACTTCCTATGTTAAGGAAAATATGCAAGCCTTGGATTTAGAGGCAAGAAAAAAGGGAGTTATTCTTTTAAATGAACTTGGACTTGATCCAGGAATTGACCATATGTCTGCAATGAAAATGATAAACAAGATAAAGGAAAATAATGGTAAAGTGGTGAGTTTCCGTTCTTATTGTGGAGCATTACCTGCCCCAGAATACGCAGATAATCCATTTAAATATAAATTCTCATGGAGTCCAAAAGGTGCAGTACTTGCAGCAAAGAATGATGCAAGATTTTTGATTGATGGAAAGGAAATTTATGTACCGGGAGAGGAACTTTTTAATCATTGTTTTAAATTTGAAGTTGATAAACTTGGAGAATTTGAAGTTTATCCTAATAGAGATTCCATACCTTACAAGGAAAAATACAGAATAGAGGATACAAGGACCATATTTAGAGGTACAATAAGATATCCTGGGTGGTGTAACTTATGGAATGCTATAAAGAAACTTTCCCTTCTTGATGAAAGAGAAATGGAATTTAGCGGTATTACTTGGAAAAAATTGGTTGCAAGATTAAACAATTTAGAGGGAGAGAATTTAATTAAAGAGAGTGCTTCACATCTTGGGCTTTCTTTGGATTCAGAAATTATTCAAAAACTCAAATGGGTGGGGATTTTTGAAGATAAAAAAATAGAAATAGAGAAAGGCACTCCCCTTGATGCTTTTGTAAAACTTCTTGAAGAAAAATTGTGTTATAAATCAGGGGAAAAGGACATGGTAATACTTAGGGATGAAGTAATAGCAGATTATGGTAATTATAAAAAGAGGTATCTCTCAGTATTAATAGATTATGGAGAAGTGGGAAAAGAAACTTCGGTTGCCAGGACAGTGGCTCTTCCAGCTGCAGTGGGAGTTAAATTGATTCTTGAAAATAGAATTACCCTTAAAGGGGTTAGAATTCCCGTAGAGCCTGAAATTTATGAACCTGTACTTTCCGAACTTGAAAAACTTGGGATTACACTTGAAGAGAAGGAAGAAGAAATTGGATGATCAGAGTAGGCATAGGTTATGATTCCCATAAATTTGAGAAAGAAAGAAAATTAAAAATAGGTGGGATAGAAATTCCCTATTTGATGGGTCTTGCAGGGCATTCGGATGGAGATGTACTTTTACATGCCATATGCGATGCCATGCTTGGTGCATGTGCAATGGGGAATATAGGAGATCATTTTCCTGATACCGGTAAAGAATGGGAAAATATAGATAGCAGTATAATTCTTCAAAAAGTACACAAAATGGTAGAGGAAAAAGGCTTTAAAATAAGGAACATTGACTGTGTAATAATCGCCGAAGAACCAAGGCTTTCTCCGTATACAGAAAAGATGAAACACAGAATTGCAGAAATTCTTAAAATTGATAAAGGGAGGGTAGAAATTAAACCTAAAAGAAACGAAGGTATGGGATTTATAGGTAGAAAAGAAGGAATTGCAGCAATTGCAGTAGTACTTGTAGAGGAAGAATGATTCCTTTAAAAGATGATATACCTTCAAGAAGAAGACCTTATGTTACCATAATTTTGCTTGTTCTTAATATTCTTGTCTTTTTATTTGAACTTTCTTTGGGAAGAGATGTAGTATATTTCTTTAAAATTTTTGGAGCTGTTCCTGCAAGAATAGTTTTTGACACGAGTATATTTGCGATTTTTACAATTTTTACTTCTATGTTTATTCATGGAGGTTTTGATCATATCCTAGGAAACATGCTTTATTTGTGGATATTTGCCGATAATGTGGAGGATGCATTTGGTCATTTTAAGTTTTTAGGACTTTATTTTCTCAGTGGTATAATGGGGACTTTCTTACAGATTCTTACATCACCCCATTCTTCAGTTCCATTAATAGGAGCCTCCGGTGCTATCTCAGGGGTTTTGGGAGCATATCTCGTTTTATATCCACATGCAAGAATACTTACCCTTATACCTATTTTTTATTTTTTAAGATTAGCCTATATTCCTGCTCTTGTTTTTCTGGGCTTTTGGTTTTTGTTGCAATTCCTATATGGACTTGGTTCACTTGGTGCTCAGGGGGGAGTAGCATGGTTTGCTCATATAGGAGGGTTTGTAACGGGCCTTTTGCTTGCATTACCAGTTAAGAGAAAAATGAGAAGAAGAATTTATTATTTTTGGGAGTAGGAAAAATAAAGGAGGATTTGATGATAAAATATAAATCTCCTTCCATAGGAAAAAAATCAAGAGAGCTAATAAAAAGGGATAAAAAGGTTATGTTTGGTGCCCATACCAGAACAAGGGAGATTCCTTTGGCAGTGAAAAAAGCACAAGGAGTATGGATTGAAGATCTTGATGGAAAAAAATATCTTGATTTTGGTGCAGGATATGCAGTAGTTGCTACGGGACATTGTCATCCAGATATAATAAGAGCTGCAGAAAAACAGATGAAAACACTTATTCATATTTCAGGGAGTGATTTTTATTATTGGCCTCAAGTTCTTTTAGCCGAAAAACTGGTTTCTCTTGTTCCGGGAAAATTTAAAAAAAGAGTTTATTTTTCAAATTCAGGGGCAGAGTCTCTTGAAGCTGCATTTAAATTAACAAGGCATTTTACACGAAGATCCGTTGTAATATCTTTCTTCGGTGCATTTCATGGTAGGACCTTTGTGGGAATGAGCCTTTCGGGAAGTAAGGCAGTGCAGAGAGCCCATTTTTATCCTTTAATCCCTCAGGTAATACATACATTGTATCCTTACTGCTATAGATGTCCTCTCAATCTTTCTTACCCTGATTGTAAAAAAGGGCAACCTAAAATTAATGGAGTGGTTCTTTTACCTTGTGTAGGTTTTTTGACCAACACGATTTTCAAAAGACTGGTTGAACCGGATGATGTAGCTGCTATATTTGTTGAACCAATTCAAGGGGAAGGAGGATATATTGTCCCTCCTCCTGAATTTTTGCCCCTTCTTAGAAAGATAACTGAGAAATACGGGATTGTTCTTGTTGTTGATGAAATTCAAGCGGGTTTTGGAAGAACGGGAAAAATGTTTGCTTTCCAACATTGGAATATTATTCCTGATGTAATATGTGTTGCAAAGGCGATTGCATCTGGATTTCCCTTAGGGGCTACCATAGCAAGAGAGGAGATGATGGATGCAGAAATTGATGAAAGAGCATGGAGAGTCGGATCTCATGGAAGTACTTTTGGAGGAAATCCTGTAGCTTGTGCTGTAGCTTTGAAAACAATAGAACTTATAGAAAAACAACTTATGAAAAATGCAGAGGATGTGGGGAATTATATGATAGAGAGTTTGAAAGAGATGAAAGAAAGGCACAGGATAATAGGTGACGTGAGAGGAAAAGGGTTAATGATAGGAGTTGAATTTGTAAAAGATAAAAACACAAAAGAAATGTTTCCAGAGAAATTAACAGAAGACGGAAAAAATATAAAGCAGATAATAATGGGAGAGGCATTTAAAAGAGGACTTATAATCCTTGGTTGTGGATGGAATGCTGTGAGATTTTCTCCACCCCTTACAATTTCCAAAAATGAAGCAGAACATGGTCTTACCATTTTTGAGGAGGTAGTAAGTTGGGTAGAAAAGCAGTTGAAATAACGTTTTATTATTGTTATTGCTTATAAGTTGTGAAAGGAAGGAATATATTGTTTCTCTGCTAACTGCAGAAAAGTGTGGCTTTCTTCTGATACTGTTTATTATGGAAGGAAGGTGTATTTGAAGATTGTATGTACCATTCCTAATCCATGTTATGAGTACTTTCACAGAGACTGATACAGATTCTTCAGCAAAAATGTACACATTAAGATTTATGGGAAATATGATAAAGAGAAAATATGCCCCCAGGTAGTGTCAAGTATAGCGGTTGAAAAACACTACAGGGCTGAAGTTTTAAGTAAAGTGACTTTACATTCCTGGCAATGGAATAATAATCGGTTTGATACTACCATTATACGTAGTTCCATCATAATTTTTTGACTTTTGGTAAATGTGAAATATCATAAACAAAAAGGAGTAGAAAAATGGAAAAAACAAGATTAATAATTGAGGAAACAGAAAAATATAGTGCAAGAAATTACGAACCTCTTCCTATAGTTTTGGAAAAAGGGGAAGGTGTGTGGGTATGGGATGTAGAAGGGAATAAATATCTTGACATGCTCAGTGCATATTCTGCTCTCAATCAGGGGCACAGGCATCCTAAGATAGTAAAGGCACTTAAAGAACAAGCAGACAAAATCACACTTACTTCAAGAGCATTTCATAACGACAGAATGGGAGAGTTTTTAAAATTACTCTGTGGAATAGCGGGAAAAGAAAAGGCTTTACCTATGAATTCAGGAGCGGAAGCTGTGGAAACTGCAATAAAAGCAGCGAGAAAATGGGGGTATTTAAAGAAAAAAGTGGCTGAAGACAGTGCAGAAATAATAGTATGCGAAAATAACTTTCATGGAAGGACAACAACCATTATAAGTTTTTCTACAGAGCCTCAGTACAGATATGGTTTTGGCCCCTTTACTCCTGGTTTTAAAATAATTCCTTACAATGATATTCAGGCTCTTAAAAATGCAATAAATGAAAACACAGTAGGTTTTCTTGTAGAGCCTGTACAAGGAGAGGGAGGCGTGATAGTGCCATCTCCTGGGTATTTGAAAAGAGCTTATGAGATATGCAAAAAAAATAATATTTTATTTATCGCAGATGAAATTCAAACAGGTTTTGGAAGAACAGGAAGGATGTTTGGATGTGATCATGAAGATGTGGTCCCAGATATATTGATCGTGGGAAAAGCTCTTGGAGGAGGAGTTTATCCTGTTTCTGCAATTCTTGCAAATAATGAGATAATGGATGTATTCACACCAGGTGATCATGGCTCTACTTTTGGTGGTAATCCTCTTGCTTGTGCTGTGGGAATAGCATCTTTGGAGGTAATTGTTGAAGAGAGACTTCCTGAAAGGGCTGCAGAACTTGGTAAATACTTTATGGAAAGGCTAAAAGAAATTAAAAGCCCTTATATTAAAGAGGTAAGAGGAAAAGGACTTTTAATAGGGGTTGAAATTAAAAAAGAATATGGTACTGCAAGACCTTTCTGTGAAAAACTTGCAAAATTGGGGATCCTTGCAAAGGAAACCCACCATCAGGTTATAAGATTTGCACCACCTTTAATAATTAAAAAAGATGAAATAGATTGGGCTCTTGAGAGAATAAAAAAAGTTCTTGTGGATTAGAGTATAATTTCATTGGTCAACTTGGTAATTTTAAGAAAGAGGGTAAAATGGAAGAGATTATTTTTATAAAGGTGTAGCATGTACTTTGTATGGAAACAACAGATGTTGGATTACAGAAAAACAAAAGAGACTATACAATTTCTTGACTTATTGAGTCAACTTCGTTATCATTAATTTATAAAGGAGGCGCTAATGAGAGAAATCAATGTAAGTGTTATAAAAGAAGCAATCAAAGAGATGTGTATGGAATCAAATTATTATTTACCTGAGGATGTTGAACAAGCGATTAAAGAAGCAGCAGAAAAAGAGGAATCCCCTGTGGGGAAAGAGGTTTTTGCTCAGATTCTTGAAAATATAAAAATTGCAAAAAATGAAAAGCTCGCTCTATGTCAGGATACTGGATATGCAGATATTTTCATGGAAATAGGACAGGAGGTGTTTTTTACAGGAGGATCCTTAAAAGATGCAATTACAGAAGGAGTAAGAGAAGGTTATATTGAAGGATATTTGAGAAAATCAATTGTTACTGATCCTGTTTTTGATAGAAAAAACACAAAGGATAATACTCCTCCTGTAGTGCATTTTGATATAGTTCCTGGAGATAAAGTAAAAATAATAGTGGTTCCTAAAGGAGGAGGCTCTGAGAATATGAGTACTGTAAGAATGATGAAACCAGCGGATGGTATTGAAGGAATAAAGGATTTTGTAGTAAGATGGGTTGAAGAAGCAGGTGGAAATCCATGTCCTCCTATTATTGTTGGTGTTGGGATCGGAGGTACCTTTGAATATGTAGCATATCTTGCCAAAAAGGCTTTATTAAGACCTATTGGTTCAAGACATCCTGATCCAAGGTACAGAGATGCGGAAATAGAGATTCTTGAAAGAATAAATAAGACAGGGGTGGGCCCTATGGGGCTTGGAGGTAAAATTACTGCCCTTGATGTTCATATTGAAACATATCCATGCCATATAGCTTCAATGCCTGTTGCAATTAATATTAATTGTCATGCATCAAGAAAAAAAGAAAGGATAATATAAAAATGAAAATTCTTGTTTTAAATTGTGGCAGTTCTTCAGTAAAATATATGGTATACGACTGGGAGAAAAAATATCCCCTTGCAAAAGGAATTGTTGAACGAGTTGCTATTGGTGGAAGTTTTATAAAACACCAGGTTACAGGTAAAGAAGAGTATGTAAAATACCATGAATGTCCTGACCACAAGGAGGCAATAAGACTTGTAATACAAACAATAACAAGTGAGGAAACCGGAGTTTTAAGAGATCTTAAAGAAATAAAAGCATGCGGACATAGAGTAGTTCATGGAGGAGAAAAATTTAACAGATCGGTTCTAATCACAGAAGAAGTTATAAAAACCTTTGAAGAGCTATATGACCTTGCTCCTTTGCATAATCCTCCAAATGTTTTAGGAATAAAGGCTGCAATGGAAATATTACCTGATATTCCTCATGTGGCAATTATGGATACTGCATTTCATCAAACAATGCCTCCATACGCATACCTTTACGCAGTTCCTTATGAGTGGTACGAAAAATATGGTGTAAGGAGGTATGGATTTCATGGAACGTCTCATCTATACGTATCAAGAAGAGCTGCGGTAATGCTTGGGAAGGATGTAAAAGAAGTAAATTTAATTACGTGTCATATAGGCAATGGCGCTTCAGTAGCTGCTATTAAAAATGGAGTATCTGTAGATACATCTATGGGATTCACTCCACTTGAAGGTCTGGTGATGGGAACCAGATCAGGAGATATAGATCCTGCAATTGTTGCTTATATTAGTGAGAAAGAGAAAATAAGTGTTCAAGAAGTAGTTAATATTTTAAATAAAAAAAGTGGAATCCTTGGAATCACAGGTAAGTATGTAGATAGAAGAGATTTGATGAAAGCCATAAAAGATGGAGACAAGCGAGCAGAACTTGCTTTCAAAATGGAATGCTATAGGTTAAAAAAATACATAGGAGCATACATGGCTGTTTTAGGAAGAGTTGATGCCATAGTGTTTACTGCTGGAGTTGGAGAAAGAGGATGGGAGATGCGTGAAGAAGTTTTATCTGGGCTTGAAGGGTTTGGAATAAAAATAGACATAGAAAAAAATAGAAAAGCAGTGAGTAGGAATCATGAATTTGATATCTCTGCAGAGGATTCAAAGGTCAAGATACTTGTTATACCTACAGATGAAGAAATAGTGTATGTTGAAGATGTAGTCGCATTGATTGAAAAAAGGTATGATGTATATACAAAATTTAAATATTCCTTTGAATCACCCGATTATGTAAATGTATTAAGGGAGGAGGCATACAAAAAGGAGATTGGAGAAGGATAAAAGGTGAAAAAAATAGAACATCTTGCCTTTCTTGCTAAGATTGAACTTAAAGAAGATGAGAAGGGAAAGTTTGAGGAAGAAATAGAAAGTATAATCCAGTATTTCAATACTTTAAAGGGGAATTACAAAGATACTGAGAAATACGAAAATAAGTGTCCTGAAAAAGAAGATGTAAGAGCAAAAAAGAAGCTAAATCCTCACAAACTTACACAGTTTTTTGAATATGGTTTCTTTGTTGTACCAAAAGTGATGGAATGAAGGATATAGTTTTTCTTTCTCTTTCAGAGATTCAAAAGTTACTTGTAGAAAATAAGATAAGTTATAAAGAAATTTGGGAAGAAATAAAGAAAAAAATAGACGAAAAAGAAAAAAAGATAAATGGATACATTACTGTGTTCGAAGAGGATGTTGAAAGAGTAGTTAAAGAGCTTGATAACAGTCATGAAAAACCTTCGGAGGATAAGCCTCTACTTGGACTTTTCGTTGCGATAAAAGACAACATATGTGTGGAAAATAAACCTCTTACATGTGCTTCTAAAATTCTTGAAGGATTTGTTTCTCCTTATGATGCCACGGTGGTAAAGAGATTAAAAGAAAAAGGAGCTGTGATCATTGGGAAAACTAATCTTGACGAATTTGCAATGGGATCATCTACTGAGTACTCCTGTTTTGGGGTAACGAGAAATCCTCTTGATACTGAAAGAGTTGCAGGAGGATCAAGTGGGGGTTCTGCTGCGGTCGTGGCTTATGGAGGAGCCATGGCATCCTTAGGATCCGATACAGGAGGTTCTGTAAGACAACCTGCCTGCTTTTGTAATCTTTTTGGATTCAAACCTACTTATGGAAGAGTATCCAGATACGGTTTGGTTGCATTTGCATCTTCTCTTGATGTAATAGGACCAATTGCAAGAAATATTGAGGATATAATGGCTTTATATACTGCAATAGCAGGTTATGATGAAAATGATTCAACATCTATTCCTTATGGAATAAAACCTTTTAAGGATATAAAAATTGATAATGTGAAAATAGGAATATTAAAAGAAAGTTTTGAAGAAAACCATCCTAAAATTACAGAAGTAATTGAACGTGTGTTAAAAAAACTTGAAAAATCTGGGGCAAAAATAAAGCATTTTTCTGTTCCTGAAATCAAAAATGCTGTGGCAGGATATCAACTTTTAGCAATGGCAGAAGCTTCTTCAAATCTTGCAAGATACGATGGTATAAGATATGGCAGAAGAGTTACAGCAGAGAGTATAGAGGATGTTTATAAAAAAACACGAGGAGAAGGATTTGGAGAAGAGGTAAAAAGAAGAATAATGCTTGGAACATTTATTTTATCCTCAGGATACTATGATAAATACTATTTAACAGGGGTTAAGTACAGAAATTATCTTAAAATGGTTTTTAAAAAAATTTTTTCTCAAGTAGATTTTGTAATAACTCCTACATCTCCAACCCCTCCTTTTAAAATAGGAGAGAAGAGAGAGCCTCTTTTAATGTATCTTTCAGATGTATACACTGCTCCCTTTTCTCTTATAGGTACTCCTGCAATTACAGTTCCATCAAAAGAGTCGGTTGAAAAAGATTTTAAAGCAGGAATACAGATAGTGGGTAAATGGCTTTGTGATGAGGAAGTAATAAAGTTTGGAGGAATAGTTGCAAGAGTTTAAGGTTAAAATAGGGATAGAAGTTCATGCACAGTTATCTACCGATACAAAACTTTTCTGTAGATGCAGTACCAAAGATGCAAATCCTAATGAAAATGTCTGTCCTGTTTGTCTTGGATTACCAGGGGTTCTTCCTGTTTTGAATAGAAAGGCAGTGGATTATGCAATAAAAGCTTCTTTGGCTTTAAACTGCAAGATACATAATGTAAGTATTTTTGCGAGAAAGCACTATTTTTATCCTGATCTACCTAAGGGTTATCAAATAACTCAATATGATAAACCTCTTGCAACAGATGGTTGGATTAAGATAAATAGTAAAAAAATAAGAATAAGAAGGGTCCATCTTGAGGAAGATGCAGGAAAACTTATACATGAAATAGACAAAAGTTATGTGGATTTTAACAGGTGTGGTGTACCTCTTATAGAGATAGTTACAGAACCTGATATATCTTCTCCAGAGGAGGCTGTGTTATATTTAAAAAAACTTCAGCTTATCTTGAGGTATTTGAAAGTTTCAGATGCTGATATGGAAAAAGGAAATTTCAGGTGTGAACCAAATGTTTCAGTGACTATTGGAGAAGAAGAGGGAGTGAGAACAGAGATTAAAAACTTAAATTCTTTTAAAGCAGTAAAAGAGGCCATACAACAGGCTATAGCAAGACAGAAGCAGATGATTGAAAGAGGAGAAAGTATAAAAATGCAGACAATGTTATGGGATGAAAAAAAGAAAAAATTAATTGTTATGAGAAAAAAGGAGGAAGAAGCTGATTATCGGTACTTTCCTGAGCCAGATCTACCCCCTCTTTTAATTTCTCAGGAAAGAATAGAAAATATAAGGAAAGAGATTCCAGAACTTCCTGATGAAAAAAGTAAAAGATTTCAGGAAGTTTATTTGTTAAAAAAAGAGGATGTGAATATTCTTATTGAAAATCCAACACTTGCAGATTTTTTTGAAGACACAGCAAAATTTTATAAAAATTTTTCAAGACTTTCACACTTTATAATAAATGATTTAATAGGCCTTTTAAAGGAAAAACAAAAAGATTTCCACACAATACATTTATTGCCTCAGGAAATGGCAGAGCTTTTGAAGGCAGAGGATGAGAGAAAAATCACAAAAATGGTGATAAGAGAGTTTATAAGAAAAAAAATCGATGGAAAAGAGGTAAATATAAAAGATATCCTAAAAGAAGAAAATGGTATTAATATTAAAGAGATTGTTGAAGAAGTTATAAAAAGTAATCCAGATATAGTAGAGAAATTTAAAAAAGGTAAAGAAGGGGTACTTGGATTTCTTATAGGGGAGACAATGAAAAGATTGAAAGGAAGAGGGGATCCGAGAAAGGTAAAAGAGGAACTTTTGAGAAGGTTAAGATGATTTTTCTAATATTTTCTATCGTAATAGTTGTACATACAGAGGGAGAGGTGAAGGAAAAAACGGTGTTAAAACTTATAGAAGAAAATGAAAAAAAACTACCTCAAATAAAAAAAGATTCTGCAAATATTGTGTTTTTCTTTAAGAATAAAGGCTATCTTGATGTGAAATGCAGATATGAAATAAAAAATGATACCGTTTTTTTCTATATAACCGAAGGAAAAAGATATTTTATAAAAAATATAGATATTCCGCAGGAATTTATTGAAGTGAAAAGGAAGTATCAGCAAAGGCCTTTTGAAAGGAGATATGTTGAAGATATAAAGAACTATATC
>CAYQJV010000034.1:0-17157 GCA_964417925.1 uncultured bacterium
GAAATTTTTGTAAAAAGAAGTGTTGCAATAAGAATAAGTACAAGAGATGCTATAAAAGGGACCCACGGAGTTTGTTGTTTTTTATAAACATCTTCTGGAGCGTAAAATATTTCGTACAGTCCACGCATATTCACCTCCTTTTATTCATATCTTAATGCCTCTATGGGATTTAATTTAGCTGCCTTTGAGGCAGGATAAATTCCAAAAAATAATCCAATTATGCTTGAAAAACCCACCCCTACAAGTATGCTCCATAGAGGAGCAGAAAAAGGTAGAGGGGTCAGGATATCTATGATTTTTCCAATACCAAGTCCAAGTATTACTCCTATTGCTCCTCCTGTAAGAGTCAAAAGTATTGATTCAAAAAGAAACTGAAGCATTATTTCCTTTCTTTTTGCTCCCACTGCCATTCTAATCCCTATTTCTCTTGTCCTTTCTGTTACAGATACAAGCATTATGTTCATTATACCTATTCCTCCAACAAGTAGGGCAAGAGATGCGATTCCAAGCATTGCAAAGAATATTCCACGTGTTAAATTTTTATAAGCTTCAAGTAACATTTGCTGGGTATTTATTGAAAAGTCATTTTCTTGAGTGAATTTAAGACCTCTTCTTGTTCTTAAAAGTTCTGTTAATTCTTCTTTGGCTTCCTCAATATTTATGCCTTCTTTTATCTTTACCTGAATTGAAAGGGAAGAAAAGATTCCAAAGGGTCCTTTTTGTCTTATTTTGAAAAGTTTCTTTAAAGTATTTAAAGGAATTAACACAATATCGTCAAGATTTGCTCCCATGAAACTTCCCCTTTCTTTTAGTACCCCAATTATTTCAAAATTGAATTTCCCTATCCTTATTATTTTCCCTAAGGGATTTTTATCTTCAAACAGTTTTTCTGCAATGTACTTTCCTATTACTGCTACCTGTCTTTTATATACATTATCATCTTTTAAAATTACTCTTCCTTTTTCAACTTCATATTCTTGAATAAAAAAATATTCCTCAGTACATCCTATAAAATTTGCAGGTTGATGTTTGATATCCCTGTATTTAAGGGATGGAGGATTAAATAGGGTTTGATAAGGAGCTACTGCATCTACACAGTTCAATTTAGAAATAGCTTCTGCGTCCTCTACAGTGAGGTCCTTTCTCCGTGCAAGTTTTTTAAGTTCTTTTCTTGACATTCTTGAAAAACCTACATTCCATTTCCATTTTTGTACATAAAGTACATTTGATCCTATCCTCCCCATTATTTTATAAGCATACTTATTTATCCCCTCTATTATGGATACCATTGCTATTAAAGTTGATACCCCTATTATAATTCCAATAGTAGTTAAAAAAGATCTAAGTTTATTCATTTGTAGACCAGAAAATGCAATTTTAAGAAGATGAAAAATATTCATAGGAATTATATTCTATGAGTTTTTATCTACATGTCAAGGAATGACAAAAGACAAGGAAGAGTATTTTTGTGCAATCTAAACTCTACATTTTATTGACTTTTTGATTTAAGATATTATACTTTTGAAAATTAAATAAGGAGGAAGTATGTCCTTTCTTCTAAACTTTATCTTTTTTAATCCTTATATAAATCTCTATACACCTCAGGAGTTTCTTGAAGGTGATTCAGTAAAGGTGGAAATTACAACCGAAGATGTTGAAGAAGTCTTGTTGAGACTTTATGAAGTTAAGGATCCATACAAATTTTTTAAAAAACAAAAAAATCCTGATAATGTTGAACCGGTAGGGATAGCTAAAAAAAGAAAAAATTTCTTTATAATGGTAAAAAGTCTTGCAGAAGATGCAGGAAGATATACAAGGTATATAGCAAGGGAAGTCCTTTCAAAAGAAATAAGGCAAGATTTCAGGGATTTTTTAGGAATAAAAACAATGGAAGAAAGAGTAAAGATAAAAAAATATTCTATTCCTCCACTTAAGAAATATAAACTTTTAAAAGAGTGGAAGTATTATCCTTCAGATACTTATTATACCTGGGAGATGCTTGATATAGGTGTTTTGAAAAAAGGGGTTTATTTACTGGAAGCTTCCTATGGATACAGAGTGTGTTATATTCCTATCATTGTTACAGAGGCAGGATTGATTGCAAAGAGGACCCCTACACAGATATTTTTATATGCAACAAAGATAAAAAATTCTCAAACACCAAAAGGCAAGGTCTGTATAAAAGATGAAGAGGGGAATAAGATAGCAGAAGGATATCTTTCAAAGAAAGGATTTTTTAAAATAAAAGCAGATACCATAGATATGTTTGCTTTTGCACAAACAGATGCTGGTTTTTCTCTTGTAAAGATTCCGTATTATGGAACCGGATACAAAAAATACTCTCTGTATCTTTATACAGAACGACCTGTATACAGGCCGGATCAAATGGTTTATTTTAAAGGAATTGCAAGATTGAAAAAGCAAGGGTATAGAGTTGTTAAAAATAAGAGGGTAAATGTAAAAATAGAAAATTCTGAAGGAAATGTAATTTATGAAAGAACTTTGACAACAAACGACTTCGGTTCTTTTGCCGATTCATGTTACATTCCATCCAACTCTCCGCTGGGATATTACACTGTCGTTGCCCAAATTGATGAATGTGTGTATTATATGGATTTCAGAGTTGAGGAATACCGAAAACCTGAGTTTTGGGTAAAGATAAAAACGGATAAGGATACATTATTAAGTAATGACAAAATTAAAATAAAAGTTGATGCAGAGTATTTCTTTGGAGAACCTGTGATATCTGCTTCTATAGAGATAAATATTCACAGAGCAGAGTGGAAAGAATATTGGGCATATGGAAGAGAACTTTATGCTACTGTGGAGGATGAGTTTAACAAACAATACCAATATGAGATTACACTTCCTGCAAAAGATGCAGATTATATCTATTACATTGAAGCAATTGTTAGGGACAAAAGCGGATTTGAAGAAAAAGCTGAAAAAAGGGTAATGGTGTATCATGGTAGAGTTAAACCAATTATAAACACTTCTTCTTATTTGTATAAGACGGATGAAGAGATTTCCTTACAGATACGGCTTAAAGATTTGTTACAGAAGAAATGTGTAAGTGGTTATGTGACGGTAATGCTTGAAAAATGGGGAGAAGAATTGATATGGGAAAAAGAAATTCATGTTCCATCTAAAGGTAAGTTGTATAGATTCAAAGTGGAAGATCCAGGAAGTTATAAGATAACCGTTTATGCAGAGGATAAGGATGGAAATATATGGGAGGAAGAGTGTTGGATATGGGTAACTGCATATGAAGGATTTGCTGGGTATAGATTTGAAGATATTAAAGTAATAACAAATAAGGATGAGTATAAACCAGGAGAGGATATAGAAATAATGGTTGTAACCCCACCTGGATTAAAACAGGTTTTATTTACTCAAGAAAAAGAAGGAATTTTAGATGCCAAAGTAATTAAAATAAGAAATGGTGCTTGCAAAATAAAACTTAAGGCATTTAAAAAATACATTCCTGGATTTTACGTTGCATTTACAGGATACACAGAGGATGGAAAATACATAGATAAAAAAAGGGCTATAAAAATAAATCCTGATGAGAGGATACTTAATATAAAGATAATGTGTGATAAAAAAATATATAAACCAGGGGAAAAAGCAAAAGTGAAAATTGAAGTAAAAGATAAAAAAGGAAATCCTGTAAAAGCAGAACTTTCAATAGCTGTGGTTGATCAAGCAATATTTGCAATAGCTCCTAAGGTAGTTTCCTCTCCTCAAGAGTTCTTTTACTCTTTACAGCCAAGCTGTATTTATAATTTTTATTCATTAAATACCTGTTTTTCAGCCTATGAAAGAGAGTACGCTTTAACTACTGCAGAAAATGAACTTGTTGCAGCCTACAAGGGAGAGAGCGAAAAGATGATGATAAGAAAGGTATTTAAAGATGTTGCTTACTGGAATCCATTTATTTTAACGGACAGAAATGGAACTGCAGTGATTGAGTTTAAATATCCTGATAATCTAACAAGCTGGATTACGGATGTGATAGCGGTTACACAAAATACCTTGGTAGGAGAAGTTCGGGAAAAGACAACCATTAAAAAAGATATCATTCTTAGATTTTCCATGCCCAGGTTTCTTACAGAAAAGGATAGTGTAATGCTTAAAGGAATTGTCCACAACTATCTTTCAACAAGAAAGAATGTAAGTTTAAAAATTGAGTATTATTCAGAAGGGATTAAAAAAGATACATTTTTCAACATTTCTATCCCTGCTCATGGAATAAAAATGGTGGAATTTCCTGTGGTTGTTAAAAATACGGATAGATTTGTTATAAAAGGATATGCAAAGACAGATGAGGAATACGATGCAGTTGAACTTTCTTGTCCTGTGTTGTATCATGGGGTGGAAAAAGAGAGTACAATAACTGAATTTTTCTATAATGAGTTTAAGAAAGTAAAAAAGATTGTAATTCCGGAGAATTCCCATCATGCGAGAATAGATATTTATCTTTCTCCCACCTGTTTAAGTCACATAACAGAAGGAATAAAGGCTCTTGTAGGATACCCTTATGGTTGCGTTGAGCAGACCATGTCTTCATTTTTACCGGACCTTATTGCAAGAGATCTTTTGGGTAAAGATGTTTCAGGGATAAAAGGTATTGATAAAATGATTGAGAAAGGAGTTGCAAAGCTCATAGGTTATCAACACTACGATGGAGGATGGGGCTGGTGGAAAGATGATGAAACCCATCCTTATATGACTGCTTATGCTCTTTATGGTCTTTTTTATGCCAAAAAACTTGGATTTAGAGTTCCTAAAAATGTGATTGAAAAGGCAAAAAGATCACTTTTATTGCAACTTAATAACACAAACTCATTACAGGAAATTTCCTTTATGGCTTATGTGGGAGCTATTGTAGGTATTCCAAAAGATACAGTCTTATCTCGCCTTGTACCAATACTTAAAGAAGTAAATAACTTTGATCCTTACTCTCTTTCTTATCTTGCTATGTTTTTTGATTTTGTAGGAGATGGAAAAAACGCCAAAAAATATTTAAAAATTCTTGAGGAAAAAGCACACAGAACGCCCAATTATTGTTTCTGGAGAGCAAAAACTCCTTTGTCATGGTGGAAAAGAGATGTAGAGGTAACTGCAGTTGCCTTAAGAGCATTTTTAAAAACATCTCCTGAGAGTAAACTTGTTGATAAAATTTTACTTTATCTTCTTAAAAGGAAAAGTGGAGATGCTTGGATGACAACTCAGGAAACAGCTCTTTCAGTACTTGCAATAGCAGAGTATTTGAAGATAAAAGGTGATGAAAAAGTCAATGCTTCTGTTACTATTGTGGTGAATGGCAAGAAAGTAAGATTCGTAAGGCTTAAGCAGAATTCTTCCACAGAGAAGATAGTAATTAAAGATTTGAAACCTATAAATAAAATTGAGGTAATAAAGAAAGGAAAAGGAAGAATACTTTGCTCAATTAAAACTTGTTATTATTCTACTGAGGAACCCATAAAAGGATACGGAAAAGAACTTACTATAAAGAGACGGTATTACAGACTTATTCCAGGTGAAGAAGGATATAGAAAAATTAAAATGAATGGGTATTTTGAAGAAGGAGAACCTATACTTGTTGAAACTGAGGTGATTCCCTTGGAGGATTTGGAGTATGTAGTGGTAGAGGATTTTATTCCTTCAGGGTGTGAGGTATCTAAGGAAACCTATATTGTAGAGGGAAGGAGATTTTATAATCCTTGGTGGGATGTTTACGATAATAGAGTTGCCTTTTTTATATTCTATCTTGACCGACCGATTACGCTTCATTACATATTAAAACCTTTTGTAAAAGGGAAATTCCATACTATGCCTGTAAGAGCTTATCCAATGTATTTCCCTGAAGTAAAGGCAATATCTGATGAGGCTATAATAGAGGTAAGATAGTGTTTTTTACGATTTTTATCCTTTTACTTACTTTTCAAGATTATGGATACTGTATAATGGAGGTGAAAACAGGAAGGATAAAAGAGGTTTATAACTCTACACTTATTTTTAGAAAAAGATTTCCAGTAGGGTCTATTTTTAAAGTCATCCTTTCTCTTGCTTTTGATTATCCTTTTTGTTATCTCTGCTTAGGAAAAGAAAGAATAGAAGGGAAAATATATAAATGTTCCTTAAGAGATGGGCATGGAAAGACTGATTTTTATTCTGCCTTTATCAATTCATGCAATCTTTATTTTTTGAAATTTACAGAAAAAAAACAATTAGACAGTCTGATTAATTTTGTAAAAAGGTTGAGGATTACTGAAAAAGTAGGAAAGGACATTTCAGGTGAGATTAATTCAAGATTTATCCTTACCAAGGATAACTTTTATGAAGTAATTATGGGGCAAGGAAAAGATGTAATGTTTACACCGATCTCAATACTTGCCCTTTTTTCAGGTATAGCAAACGATGGAGTTTTTCTGAAACCATGTTTTTCAGGAGAAAAAGAGGTTCTTACTCAGATTGAAGATAAAAAAAGGATAAGGAGGATAAAACATCTTTTAAGAGCAGTGGCAGAAAAAGGCACTGCAAAGATTTTAAAGGATACTGAGATAGCAGGAAAAACAGGCACTGCAAAATGGATAAACGGATGGAGATACCATGGATGGTTTGTAGGATATTTCCCTTTTTATTCGCCTGAATATGCAGTGGTGGTATTTTTATATAAAGGCGAAGGAAAGGATGCAGCAAAGATTGCTAAAAAAGTTGTAGAAAAATTTGCAGAAAATGGTATGTCTTCTTTTTAATTTAGTGTTAACTGTAAGGATCTTTTCAGGTGAAAAGGAGCTCTCAAGAATAGAAATAGGAGAAGAAGGGAAAAAGATAGTAGAGATTAAACATGGCAATTTGTTCTTTGATGGATACAAAAGAGATTCGGTATTTATAAAAGAATTTAAGCGGATAAAAATTTTTAAAAATAAAAGAAAAATTAAAGATAGAAAGTACAGAGGAGACCTTGTTATAAAGAAAAGGGGAAATGAAATTTTTATTCTAAATGTTGTGGAAATAGAAGACTATCTGAAAAGTGTAGTGGGAGCAGAGATGGGAGAAGGCATGCTTGAGGCCAAAAAGGCACAGGCGGTTGTTTCACGCACATTTATCTTAAAAAATCTTAAAAGGCATGGGGAGTTTGATTTTTGTGATTTAACCCATTGCCAATACTATCCAGGTAAAAAAACAGAGGACAAAGAAACCATAGAGGCAGTGGAGAAAACAAAGGGAGAGGTTCTGGTTTATCATAACAATTTGTGTGATGTGTTTTATCATTCCACCTGTGGTGGAAGAACTGCATATCTTAGTTCCATCTGGAATGCAGAGGACAGGCCATATCTTACAAGTGTGGATGATAAATTCTATTGTAAAAAATCTCCATTTTATAGATGGGATTTTTTTATGGATAAAAAAGAGTTTGAAGAAATTATAGGTATAAGAGGAATTTTAGATATTTTTTTGGATAAAGCCAAAGATGGAAGAGTAAAATACATAACTATAAAAACAAAGGAAGGAAAAATCAAATTGAGGGGGTGGAGATTTAGAATGATGGTATGTGAGAAAAAAGGGTGGAATAGTTTAAAAAGTAGTTATTTTGATATTTATAAAACCAAAGATGGATTTGTGTTTAAAGGTAGAGGCCTTGGACATGGAGTAGGGTTATGTCAATGGGGAGCAAAGGAACTTGCCAGAATGGGTTGGGATTACAAAAAAATTCTAAGTTATTACTTTCCAAAAACAGAGGTTAAAAAATGGAAGTATTGATTTTTTTCTCTTTTTATGTTGATTGTATAAATTTCAAAATAATTTCAGAAAGAGAAATTCCTCAAGATAAGGTAAGATTTATATTAAAAGCAGACTCTATGGTTCGTAGTATTTTAGGAATTGACCCTCCCAATTATACCATTGTTTTTTTGAAGACTACAGAGTCGTTTATAAAAACATGCAAAGCAAAATGGTGGCAGGGAGGGGGTTTTAGAAACGATACAATTTATTTACAGCCTTTACGTGTTCTTGAAAAAAGAGGTGTGTTTGAGAAAATTGTCATCCATGAAATAGTGCATGTCTGTTTAAGTAGTTTGAATTTACCACGATACATTGAAGAAGGGTTGTGTGTATATCTTGCAGGAGAGGATTGCGATAAAATTCAACAACAAAATGTTGATAAGGAAAAGATTAAGGAGCTCTTAAATAGTAAAAACATGTATGAATATAAAATGGGATTATGCCTTGCAGGAGTTTATGTTGAAAAACTTGTAAAAAAATATGGATTAAATAAAATTATAGAAAAGTATAGTAAAATTGAAGATGTTTCAAAACATAAGGAGGTCAAATGAAAAGGTGGATTAAAAATGCTGTTATTCCAATGATTATATTAGTTGTTATTCTGGGAACAGGATTTGCTCTTTCTGTAACACCAAAAATTCCTCATAGCTTTTCTCAACTTGAAGAACTACTTCCAGTGGGATGTAACGCCTATCTGGTAATTGATTTTAAAAGGCTTAATAGGTTTCTTCAGAATGCATCCTTTTATAAAAAAATGAGGGAGTTGGGTATAGATAAAGAGATTGAAGACCTTGATGTAGTGAAAAAAGTGAAAAAGAAGGTGTTTGGAAACTGGAAAGCAATAATTGGAGAAAAAATGGCGATTGGATTTTACGATAAAGGATACATTATAATTACAAAACCTTCATGGTGGTTAAGACCTTTTTGGAGGTTTTTTAAAGCAAAAAACAAAAAATGGTATTCAGGTTATTTTATTTATGCTTCTTCTTTTGATTTAATGAAAGAGTTTGAGAATGTGAATATAAAGAGGAAGAATGGATTTGAAAAAAAGGGCTATATAGAGAAAGAATGGATAGTAAGGGGAAAAGTTAAAAGAGGTAACTACATGCTTGATTTTTCTGAACTTCATTTCTGTTTTACTCAGAGACCGGAAATTTTCATAAGAATAATAGAACCTCAAGGAATTTTTGGAAACGTTCTAAGGGGAAATTTATGGCATCAAAATCCTTACATACCTGAAACTGCATTATTTTATGTATCTTTTAAAGATGTGAAGATGAAAGATTTATGGAATAATTTAAAGAGGTATGCAGAAGATAAGGAAGTCCTAAAAGACCGAGGCGTAGAAAATTTATTTGATAGATTTTTTACAAAACTTGATGACAGATTGTTTATCGTATTTACGGGATTTGATGAAAAAAAGATATACCATGCGCCAAAGATACTTGTAGGATTGAGGATAAAGAAAGATTTTAATGGGAACTTGTGGGAAAAAATTGCAGAGTGGATGTTTAAAGGGGAGATGAAAAAAAAGGAAAATGATGGAGAAATAATTTGGATATTTGAAACTAAAAAATATGTACCTCCTGTGTTTTCTTTTATAAAAGATGATTATCTTTTTATAACTACTGATTCAGCGTATGTAGGACAGTGTAAGGAAAAAAAGGATTATGGATTTTATCTTGATTGTGAAGGGTTTAAGAATGAACTGATAAAATATACAAGATATCTTGGTAAAAAAAGTAGAAGTTTTTCTGAACAGGATGTGGAAGAAAAAGTGATACCTGTATTGAAAAGTTTTAAGGTAAAAAGAATACGACTTTGCAAAAAGGACTACGGAAAAGAAACAACATTGAGGTTTATTTTTGATTTCTAAGATAGGAGGTGTAGATGTGGATATTTTTTATTCTTTTTTTAGGTTGGTCCTATGAAAAAATAGGGCAAGGAGGTGGTGGATTTCAGGGAGTGAGAGCAGGAATTGGAAGAAATGATGATACTATCAGAATTTATGCTGCCTGTGATGATCAGCATGCTTATGAATTTACATGGAATGGTACAGCATGGGAAAAAGTAGATCTTGGATCTGCAGGTGGTGCAATGCACGATGTTGGTCTTGGAAAGGCCAGAAATGATGATACTATAAGAGTGTATGGATCGTGCTGGGCAAATGAATTTTATGAACTCACCTGGGATGGAGAAAAATGGAATAAACTTTACATAGGGAACCCTGGTAACTATAATTATGGAGCAGTGGTTGCAGAAGGAAGAAATGATGATACCTTGAGGATATACACAGGAATAAATGGAGGAAGCATAATTGAATTTTCCTATAGAAATGGTTCATGGTATGTGGAACATGTAGGGGGTAGTTCTGATGCAGATAATTCAATGCATGATATATGGATTGATGATGCAAGAAATGATGATACTTTGAGAATTTATGGGGCATGTACTGATGGAAAATTATGGGAATGTACATGGGATGGAGAGAAATGGAACTCTTCTATAATAGATGTAATTTCTACCATATTTTGGGGAGTTGTTGTAGGAGATGGAAGAAATGATGGTGTGAAAAGAGTATATGCATGCACAGGTGCAGATCCTGCTCATGGAGGACCAGAGGAGGGAAGAGTTTTTGAATACACATGGAATGGGACAGAGTGGAAAAAAAGAGAAATAGGAATATGTCCAAAGCACCTCTACGGAATTACAATTGGTGATGGAAGAAATGATGGGGTAAACCGTATATATGTAGGATGTGGAGATGGATACATATATGAGTTTACTTACACAGATACAGGATGGGTAAGGGAAAACATTGGAGGTCCAGGAGGTAATCTATGGTTCCATGATGTGATTGTCGCGGAGGGAAGGAACGATGATACTTTAAGAGTTTATGCTGGGTGCGGAGATCGCTGGGTTTATGAATTTACATACAGACCTGATGTAGAGATTCTTGTTGAGCCTGATCAGGAGGATTCAACTTCTGCAGGAGTTCCTGTAAGGTATGAACTATGGGTTTACAATCTTGGAACTGCAGGAGATACTATTGACGTAGAATATAAAAGTTTAAAAGGATGGAGTGTGAGACTATACGATTCTACAGGGAATGTACTTTTAGATACAGACGCCGATGGGAGACCGGATGTGGGATATGTGCTTCCAACCGATTCGGTTAAAATTTTAGTAGATATTATACCTTTTCCAGATGTACTTGCAGGAGAAACAGATACAACCGTAATTTACGGATATTCCAGTCTTTTTACCACGGTTTATGATTCAGCAGTTGTCGTAACAAAAATAAAGGAGAAAGCAGGAATATCGGTTTATCCATCTCAGATGGATTCAATTGTAGGAGGTCAACATGTTGATTATCATCTATGGGTGAAAAACGATGGAAATTTTGAGGATGTGATTGATTTACAAACAATGGGGACCATTTCATCCTGGAGGGCTGAGCTTTTTGATGTAAACTATAATTCACTGAAGGATACGGATAATGATGGAATGGTTGATACAGGACCTCTGAAAGCTTATGGAGATTCAGTTGAAATTATACTGAGAATAACTGCCCCAGAGAATGCAATAGCAGGTACTCATGATACTACTTTTGTAAAAGGAAGTTCAAGTAAGTCTTCTGCAGAAGATGCTGCACGAATAATTACGGTTGTAAAAACCATGCCAGCGGTGATTGTACAACCTGATCAGGGAGGCTCTGTGTTGGCAGGTAATACTATAAGATATGAACTTTATGTTATAAATAATGGAAACGGCCCTGACTGTATTGATGTGTTAATAAATAAAGGTCATCCACACTGGAATTATGTACTTCTTGATTCAAATATGATTCCTCTTTCTGATAGCGATGCAGATGGTATACCTGACTTTGGCATACAGAAAGGATTTGGCGATACTGTGAGATTTTATCTTGAGATTACTCCTCCTACAGATGTTTCTGATGTTTTTGATACCACATATGTAATAGGGATGTCTTCTGTAAGGGAAGGTGTAAAAGACAGTGCAAGGTTGGTTACAAAGGTGATACGTATAAAACTCTTGTGTGAACCTGATACAGTGGGAGTAACTTCTGGAGAAACCGTCGCCTACAAGATGAGGGTGATAAATCAGGGAAATTTCAAGGATAGTTTTGAAATTAGATGTATTCCTTTGCTGGGATGGGATTATGAAATCAGAGATTTGGAGGGGAATTTGTTAAAGAAAACCTCTGGTATTTTACCTCAAGATACTTTCTATTTCTATCTTTATGTAACCCCTCCTGAAAACATGGGGGTTCTTATTGGAGAAATAGAAAGAGATATTGATGAAATAGACTCTATTTTTGCAATTTCATCTTTGGATACCTCAGTTTATGATGTAGCAGAGGTTAAGACTCTTTTTATTCCTAAACTGGATATACATAACTATCCCAATCCTTTTGAAAAGACTACCACTTTTATTTTTAATATTCCTGAGAAAGGAAAGGCAACACTTTCCATTTTCAATAGAGCAGGTGAACATATTATTACCCTTTTTCAAGATAAGGAGTACGAAAGAGGCATAGGTTACACAGTATTATGGGATGGAAAGACAAAATACGGCAAGCGAGTTGCCCCAGGTATATATCTTTATGTGCTGTTATTCAAGCCTTTTAATAAGAGACCTGAAAGCATTGTAAAAAAAGCCTTGAAGATTAAGTAGTGGGGTGAGACTGTTCGAAAAATAAAAGTTGCGTTGAGGGAATTTTTACATATTTTTTAAAGTCTTAAGAAGATTGTCCTATCGGGAAAGCTTCATGGGTATTTTCATCTCTCCCATCCCTCTCAACATATCATTTCCCGAATTAGGAAACTTTCCAAGAGACTATTGCAGAAAGCCATCTTTTAATTTAAGGGTTTGGATGGTGATGGCTCAGGGATATAGGTTATAAAATGATATATACCCAATAAAGCTTTTCAGGCATGGTGATAAGAAACACAAAGGTCATGGGTGATTTTTTCACGATTACCAACGATAAGGATTTTTTGAATACTCTCAGTAGCTGATGGTGAGATAAATTTCAAAAAGATATTGGAGTGGTATCTTGAAAAAGGTAAATTTATGAATAAAGGCAAGGGCTTTAGGCATTTACAATACTTTTTGAACGGGCGAGTAAAGAATAAACTCCGCGGTTAAATTGACAAGATTTTTTATTACTTTATAATCTGTAAGGTAATGACTTTGAAAAAAGGAGGTGTTATGAAAAAATGGAATATAATAATAACAATGTGCAGTATACTTTTTGCTTGGGAGGATATTCCAAAGGAAAAGTTTTCTGGATGGATGGCATCCTCCATCGGATTTGAGAAAAACGCAGGACAGGTTACTGACTTTGATAAAAATCCGGTTGATTACATAAAGGCAAGGGTTAATCTGAAAGGTTTCTCTATCTTCATCACTGATAAGGGAGTGAGTTTTGTGATTTATAAAGCGGAAAAGAAAGAGAAACCAAAAGATTTTCGCACTCTTTCTGAGCCCAAGGAAAATCTTATTCATTATGCCAGATTTGATATTGAACTTTTAAATGCAGATTTAAGTAGAATAGAGTTTGAGGAGGAACTTCCTGGATATACAAACTATTATTATCCTTCATGTCCTGATGGAATCCTTTTTGTAAAGAGTTATAAAAAGGTAAAGATAAAAGATGTTTATCCTGGAATAGACTGGGTATTCAGGATAGAGGATAAAAAACTGCATCATGAGTTTGAGATAGAGCCTTATACTGATATAAGGGAAATAAAGTTCAGGGTAAAATGGGCGGATGTTTTTATAAGTGAGGATGGGAAAAGGCTTGTTTTTAAAACTCCTCTTGGAGAGATTCAGGATGGAGAAATTTATGCTTATGAGGTTTTAAATTCTGGGAAAACCAAACCTGCGAGTGTTTATTACAAAAAGGATAAAAATGGCTTAATTGCTTTAAAGGCCAAGAACTATTCAGGGGAAAATCCTTTAATTATAGACCCTCCTTTATCCCTTTTATGGGCAACCTATTACGGTGGAAGCAGTGTTGACCAAGGCTATTCCATTACAACCGATGGTCAGGGGAATGTGTTTGTAACCGGTGCAACTTTTTCAATCGATTTTCCCACTTATGACCCAGGAGGTGGTGCATATTATCAGGGGACAGATGAGTATGAAGATGCCTTTGTTTTGAAGTTTGAAACTTCTATTGTTGGAATTGAAGAAAAAGAAGATTCCAAGTCCTTTGTTTCTCTTTTAAATCTGCCTATTTTCTTTAAGAATGAAATTGATTTAAGGTTTGAAAGTTCTTTAACTTCTCCCTTATTTATCTCTCTTTATGATATTTCAGGAAAACTCGTTTACAAGAAAGTCCTTCAAGAAACCAGCTCTCTCATTATAAAGGACGAAAATTTAAAGAAACTCCCTTCGGGAATTTACTTTTTAAATATAAAATCAGGAGAAAAGGATTTAGGGATGTTTAAACTGATAAAAGATTGATAGCTTGAAAAGGCAGGACTTTTGGGGGCTCTTTACAATACTTTTTGAACGGGGTAGGTAAAGAATAAACTTCGGGTCCAAAATGTTATGGAATTCTACAACAATTTGACAATTTTAATAATTTCTTGTAAAATTACAAACAAAAAATTTTACATTACTTAACAAAGGGAGGAAGTATGATTAAAAAAATAGGGATGATTATATTTATTCTAAATTTAACAAGCAATGCAAAGCCAGGGGATTGTGGTTTCACCTTTCTGAAGCTGGGGGTCGATGCCAGGGCTACTGCGATGGGATGTGCAGTAAGTGCAGGTTTAAATGGTGGAAATTCAATTTTCTGGAATCCAGCCGGTATTGGGATACCTTATCATCAGATTACCTCCACCTATCTTAATTACATCATGGGAATAAAATCTGGAACAATTGGTTACTCTCTTCCCATCGGTTCCTCTCATGGATTCGGTGCAGGACTTTCCTATCTTAACTACGGTGAAATTCAGGAGACAACGCCAGAGAATCCCACTGGTGAGGGACTGGGTACCTATTCAGCCTCTGATCTAATGATAATTCTGGGTTACCGATTTAGTCCTGTAAAGCCTTTCAGTATCGGGATGAGTTTCAAAAGTATTTATGAAAAGATTCATGAATATAGTGGAATGGCGATTGCCATAGATTTTGGACTCTTGTATCAAACACCTTTTGAGGGATTAGCGACCGGAGTCGTAGTTCGCAATCTTGGTTTTCAAAACAAGCCATTTATTAAAGAGCGTGCCCCCCTGCCTTTGCTTCTTGAGATGGGATTAATCTATAAATTTCTGAATAATTCCTTCCTATTCGGATGTGATTTAGGTTATGCCATTGACAGCAAGTTTTACTTTGAAATAGGAGCTGAGTATTTATTAAAGCAAATACTTTCTTTCCGGATTGGGTATCGTTCTCCTGGAGGGGACCTCAAAACCGGCTCAGATATGGATATATTTTCTGGAACATCTGCAGGAATTGGTATTATCTGGAATAGATTTTCTATTGATTATGCCTTTGTCCCTTATAACGAACTTGGAAATGCCCATCGTATCTCTTTGTCAATAGAGTTGTGAAAGAGGACGAAAAAACATAAAAACGGGGGTTAAATGAAAGAGAAAATATTCGGCTTGGGATTCTTTTTCTTTTGGATTGGAACAATTTATGCCCAGCCAGTAATCGTTGACTGGAGTTCAAACGGCTCTGGTGCATCGGACCCAAAGGATATCATGTATCTTGTAAATCCTGGAGAAGTGGTTACTTTCTCTGTAACAACCAATGAAGTCTGCGACTTCTTGTGGGAAGTAAACAAAAAAGTTGTATCTACTTCCTCAGGCACCTCCTCTTCCTTTACATTTGAGGTTCCTCCCCATGACCCTGATCCATCAAAGTGCATCTGGGAAATCCATGTAAAAGCGTATAATGAGGATGGTGAAGCTCATCATGAATGGGTTATCTCTACGCTGGATGAGTCAGAGGCGCCGGATATCTTTGAGAGTTTTTCTGATCGGAAGTATAAAGAGAGGATAGAAACCGATCCCTGGGGAAGGCCTTTGCTGGAATGGGAAGGGGGAAGCGATAAAGATCCAGAAGACCGCTATCTTGTCGGAGATTCGTGGGCATCTCTGAGAGTCCCATCGGATATCACTCAGGGGACATGGATATTCTGGTATAAATATTCCTTTAAAGAAACTCATCAGACCGGAAATCATGTGACATTCTATCCTATTGCTAAAAATGCATGGGGAGGATATACCGGCACCGACTATTTCACAATCACATGGAACAAAAATTCTGATGCCCATCATCATTATGGAATTAGCACCGATATGCATGGTGAAAGTGTGAGTTTCAGCATGGAATATGATGGTGCGGGATGGTATGAAAACGGGGAATGGCAGAAGGTCATACTTATAATCAAAGGGAATTATTACTATGTTTATAAAGAGGTTATCCACGAAACTCTGCTTCCAGAGGGAAAGATAATGTTTGAAAATTATGTGTATGAACCCCTTATCTCTGAGGTGATACCGGACTGGATAGCGATATACATGAGAGATATGGGAGAGCCGAACAAGCCTCACATTGATAATATCATGGTTTTTAAAGAAAAATATCTATTCCCGGAAAAAAGGATTTATATTGGAGAGTATGCTTATGACCATGTAAACGCCGGCGATGGTAAGTATGGATTTGCTTATAAAGAGGGTATAATCGTTGAAGGAAGAGGGGTAACCTTAAAGGATATTGCCGATGCTATAAACAATCCTGCAATATTTTCCTACAACCAGGCTCAAAGAACCGCGATCTGTTATAAGGACCTGGTCGTCGATGAAGGAGCTGAACTGATAATAAAGGATGAGACCCTTAAATTTCACTGTAATTATCCCGGAGAAGTTGCGTTTGTTCTTGACTATGGTTCTCGCCTGTATGTAGAAAACAGCACCATCACATCAAATACAGAACATTACTGGATCTGGAACAATGCCGGCTCTACCACCCACTGGAGTAACGAATCCTGCACCTACTGGTGGCATTTTGACTTTCAGACCTATGGTCCTCCTGGATGGAGCGGACATTGCCCCTTAGATGTTGCATATCACGGTAGCTTTATTATAAAAAATTCAAAGATTGATAACTTCGGTCATCTGTTCTTAGACTCCCCATATGAAATCTGTATAGAGAATACCGAGTTTACAAATATCCATGAACTTGACATTGGAACATATCCCTCCATTGGTTCTGGATATGAAAAAGCCAGGGATTTTTGTAAAGGGGATAAGTCAATCTGGATCTACACCGACGATGTAAACATAAATCGGTTTGAGATAAAAGATGTCAGGATTTCGG
>CAYQJV010000035.1:0-16842 GCA_964417925.1 uncultured bacterium
ACATCCCGTGACCTTAATATCGATCTTTCCCTTTGCCTCTTCTTTGAAGGCTTCCACAACCTTTATTGAACCCCTTGCCTGACCACAGGTACCCGACGATATGGAGATGAACCTTTTCTTAAACCCAGCTTTAAGCTTTGAGCTTAGGGCTATAAGCTCATTTGGGTTTTCTATTTTCTTCAATTTTCCTCCTTTCCTATTCTTTTTATTAATGAAAGAGCCTTTTGAGGAGTCATCCCCCCGTAATATTCACCATCTATCACAACAATCGGCCCTATAGCACAGCATCCAAGGCAATTAACCGTCTCTAAGGAAAATTTCATGTCTTTGGTGGTCTCCCCCGGTTGTATCCCGAACTCCCTTGAGATAGCCTCTACAATTCTTTGACCACCTCTTACATGGCAGGCGGTTCCAAGGCAGACTGTTACAAGGTGCTTTCCCCTGGGCTTTAGGCTGAAAGCTTTATAGAAAGTCGCAACCCCGTAGACATCTATAAGCGGGAGCTGTAATCTTTGTGCCACCTCTCTGATCACCTCTTCGGGTAGCCAGTTGAAATGAGATTGAATATCCAGTAACAAAGGTATCAGGGCCTCCTTCCTTGCCCCGTATTTATGGATTAGAGAATCAAGCTTTTCTTTTTCAATTTGCATAATTCACCTCCATTAAATATAACAAAATTTTTGGATACTATCCAGCCTTTCAGCTTCATCGCCTCCACACCTATTCATCATCCATGCCGTTATTTGGGGTGTAGTTATAGACATCAGGTGCAGAAACATCCCTTACTGGGCCGATAAATCTGTGAAGGGCTCTAATATACCCTCTTGCAACTTTTTCTTTTTTAGCGTCAACCATTTCTTTTGAATTGAATATTATTCCATCTCATTAAGGAAAAATTCCCCTTGTTCTTGTTGCCTCTGCTACCCTGTCAATAGCAATCATATAAGCAGCGGTTCTCATATCAACTTTTTCTTTCTTTGCTAAGTTGCGGGTGTTCCTATAAGCCTTAATAAGTTTCTCTTCAAGTTTGCGAATAACCATTTCATACGGCCATTGCTCTCTCTGTATATTCTGTACCCACTCGTAGTAACTTACAGTAACTCCACCTGCATTGGCGAGGATATCCGGGACAACGATTATGCCTTTATCGTAAAGGATTCTATCCGCTTCAGGTGTTGTTGGACCATTTGCACCTTCTACAACAAACTTAGCCTTAATATTTCCAGCATTTTCTGTGGTAATCTGATTCTCAACAGCGGCAGGAATCAAAATATCCGTCTCGACTTCAAGTATGCTCTCTTTGGGTGAGATATGCTCCGCTTTATCATACCCTTCGAGAAGAAAGTTGTTCTTTTCGGCGTACCTTCTTGCCTCCTGAACATCAATTCCGCGGGGATTGTATATAGCCGTAGATATATCGCTTATTCCAATTACTTTTACTCCTTTCTCAGCAAGGATTCTGGCTGCATGGTAACCAACATTTCCAAAACCCTGCACCACAGCTGTCAAACCTTTTGGTTCAAGACCTTCATCTTTTAGAAGTTCCATTGTAATAATCGCAACACCTCTTCCGGTGGCTTCATCTCTTCCGTAACTGCCACCTAAAAAAATAGGTTTTCCCGTAACAACTCCAAAAACATAATGCCTTTGTCCCATGCTATATGTGTCAAGTATCCAGGACATTACCTGCGCATTTGTGTTCATATCAGGAGCGGGAATATCAGAATCAGGCCCAATAACATCACTTATTTCATAAGTAAAACGTCGTGTTATTCTTTCGAGTTCAGCTCTTGACATCTTGCGCGGGTCGCAAACAACTCCTCCCTTTGCCCCTCCAAATGGAACATCTACAAGGGCAGTTTTCCAAGTCATCCACATAGCTAATGCTCTTACCTCGTCCAGATTAACCTCTGGACTGAATCTTATACCCCCTTTATACGGTCCACGAGCATTGTTATGCTGGACCCTATAGCCGGTAAACATTTTTACACTACCATCATCCATCCTGACGGGAAAATCAACTGAAACATTTCTACGAGGGGTCTTCAGAAAATCTCTTATCCATGGTTCTATGTCAAGTTTATCTACAGCGCGGTCAAACTGCATCTGTGCTATTTGGTATGGATTTAGGTTTTCCATTGTTTTCACTTCAAATACCCCCTTTTAGGTATATAGATTCCAACCATATAAAGTTTATGTAATATCGTGCCATTTCCAAGTATATACGCAGTACCGCGTATATACATACCTCTGGATGCAATCATGGTCTCCTTAAAACTCATTACAACAAAATTCCCTTTCTTCACTATTCAACTCCTTTTTTAACATACTAGAATTAGCATCATTAAATTTCACATATATGATACCCCAAAGCACACAAAAGTCAAGTGAGTGTAAAATTCCATAACATTTTGGCCGCGATGGGTTATTCTTTACCCATCCGTTCAAAAAAGTATTTTATTAAACTTCTCCATAAAATCCCTCGCACTTTATATCTCTTCCTCTTTGTTTTTGGCGCCCAGATAAAGGACCAAAAACCTCTACCCATAAATTTACCTTTTTTCAAGATACCGATCCAATATCTTTTTGAAATTCTTCGGTATCTTTCCATTCACCATTGATGTATGTGAATTCAAGTATGGAGTTTCCAGTACTTACATACAATCTGTTTAACCCATCATTCCTTACATCAGCTAAGCACATACTTTGTTTCAAAAACCTTCCTATCCCAATCTCATAAAGCGTGCATACTGTATCAGCATTCCATTCTCCCCTTGAAAAGGATAGCTCTCTGATGCTAAAATAGATTGTGTCACCAAAGCTATGTAGACTCAGAAGATAAATCCTGTTTGTATCATCATTTCTTCCATCCCCTATAAGAAGAGAATAATACCATGTATTTGGTTCATCCAGCAGTATATCTACTCTTGCTCCAAAGAGTACTTTAAACAGTCCTATCAAAACACACACCAGCATTAACTTTTTCATCTTCTCACCCCCTTAGTAAAATTATACAGTTTATTTGATAAAGTCAAATAATCTTACAAAAACCGTCCTCTTTTGAAATTTCTCCAATTATTTTTACTTGAAATTGACTTTTTAAAATTTCAGTTTAACATTTTTACATACCTTAAAAAGGAGGCAAAATGGCAGAAATAGAAGGATACTATCTTCCGGATGATCTTTATTATCATAGAGAACACATGTGGGTGAAAAAAGAAGGAGAAATGTTAAAAGTAGGTATTGATGATTTTTCCCAAAAACTTGCAGGAGAGTTTTCATACATTGACCTTCCAGAAATAGGAACCAAAGTGTCAAAGGATGATGTGATAGGTTCTTATGAAACAGGAAAATGGATGGGAAAAATATATGCTCCTGTATCAGGAGAAATAATAGAAGTAAATAAAACATTGGAGGATAAACCTTTTCTTATAAATGAAGACCCTTATGGAAAAGGATGGATATTTATTTTAAAACCTTCAAATCCAAAAGAAATAGATGAATTAATGCATGGAGAAGATGCAATAAATTGGTTGAAACAAGAAATTGAAAAGTACGCAAAAAAGTAAATATTTAGGTGAGGAGGAATTATGTATAGAAAATGTGTTGTGATTTTTATTTTACATTTTTCTTTTATTATCGCAGGAATGTTATTTGAAACCTTAGATAATGGATTACAAGTTGTTATAAAGGAAAATAGAACAGCAGATATTGTTTCTGTGAAACTTTACGTAAAAACAGGAAGTATGTTTGAACAAGAGTACGGAGGAGCAGGAATTTCACATTATTTTGAACATATCCTATGTGGAGGAAGTACTTATAAGAGGACCGAGGAAGAATACAGAAAATGGGAAAAAAGAATAGGAGCTTATGTAAATGCTTATACTTCAAAAGACCATACCTGTTATTACATTACATGCCCTGCAAAATATTATAAAGATGCTTTAGAAATGCTTTCAGAATGGACCATCTACTGTAAATTTGACTCTACAGAGATAGAAAGAGAAAAAGGGGTCATTTTAAAAGAAATTCTTCTAAGAGAAAAAAGACCAACATCAAAAATGTACAGAATCTTTCTTGAGGAACTATTCAGTATTCATCCTTTAAGATACCCAATAATCGGATATGAAGAACTTTTAAAAAAAATAACAAGAAAAGACATTTTAGAGTATTATAAAAAGCACTATACCCCTCAAAATATGATTCTCGTTGTTGTGGGAAATATCAACAAGGATAGTGTTTTTACAGAAGTAAAAAAACTGTTTGGAAGATTTGAAAGAAAAAATTTTGTAACCCCTTCCTTACCTTTAGAACCGAAAAGAAAAATAACAAAGAGAAAAATCATAAAATTAAAGCTTAAAATTCCAAGAGTACTCATAGGTTTTATAACAGTGCCATTAAATCATGATGACATGTATCCATTGGATATTGTTGCAGAATATATTAATCTTCCTACCAGTGTATTTCAAGAAGAACTCAAGGAAAAAGAAAAACTGGTGAATTATGTCTATGCTTATCACACAAGTTTTTTAAATACAGGATATTTTATAATTACTGCAGAAATAAAAAATACAGTAAATATAAAAAAAGTAGAAAGAAAAATATTTTCTCTGCTTAAAGAAACAAAAAAAAGAATAAATCAAAGAATAATCAAAACAATTGTAAAAAACGAATTAACAAGACAAAGGCTTGAGATACAGAGTATTCCCTCCGAAGCCTCCTATATTGGAAATTCAATGGTAGATTATGGAGTTCCTGACTACCTTCCTATCTATTGTGAAAATCTTAAAAAAATATCCCAAAAAGAAATAAATGAGGTTATAAAGAGATATCTGGATATAAACAATGCAGTAATAGTATACTTTGTCCCTGAAGATTACACCGTAGAGGAAGAAAAATTATCCAAAATGGAAAAATCTCCAGAAAAATTCATTCCTCTTGAAAATGGTGTGCGAATAATATATGAAAGAAACCCTGCATTTCCTACTTTCACCCTTGCGATAGGAATAGAAGGAGGTGTAAAAAACGAAACAAAAGAAATAAACGGAATAACACAACTTGCATTGATGACCCTTACAAAAGGAACAAGGAAATATTCAAAAAAAGAAATAAAAAAGATTCTTGAGCAAACAGGAGCAAGATTATACACTTCTTTGAATGAAGACAGAAGCCTCATAATTATGGAAGGTCTTAAGGAAGATTTCAATAAGTTAACAGAGCTTATAAAAGAAATCATTCTTTATCCCACATTTCCAGAAAAAGAAATTGAACAATCAAAGGAAGAGCTTTTGGCTAACTTAAAAAGAAGTTATGAACATCCAGAAGAAATAACATATAAAATCTTCCTCAAAAAATTCTTTAAAAATCACCCTTATGCTCTTTATCCAAAAGGAGATACATCTTCAGTGGTATCTCTTAATGCGGAAGCTGTAAGAAAATTTTACGTGAATAAAATACTTGTACCTCAAAACATAGTAGTTGCTCTTTATGGAGATATTGAAGAAAAAAAGGCAATAAAAAGGCTAAAAGAGATATTTGGAAAAATAGAAAAAAAACACATTCAAGAAGTTAGTTATGAATTTACCTTCTTCCCTGATACCATTGTAGAGTACTATAATTTTCCTCAAGTTAATATCTATATTGTGTATCCTTTAGAAAATATCATAGGAGAAAATTACTATCCTTTTAAAGTCATTCAACAACTTTTTGTTTCTTCTGCAGGAAGGTTATATAAAGCATTAAGAGAGAAAAGAGACCTTGTTTATTATGGATTTGGATATATAAACATGTTCAATAAAATTCCTCTTTTCTTTATAGAAACTCAAACATCGGTGGATAAATATAAGGAAGTTCTTTTAGTGATAAAAAAAGAAATTGAAAGGTTAAAAAAAGAAGAACTAAGTCAAGAAGAACTTGAAGAAACCATTAATGAAATTTTATTGAATCTTCCTATGCAGATGGATACGAATAGAAAAAAAGCTCTCAGAAGAGTAGAAAGAGAACTGGATGGCTTTGGGTATGACTTTGATGACCATCTTGAAAAATATTTAAAGAAACTCACTCCAGAAGATATAAGAAAAGCTGCAGAAAGATATCTTAATACTCCTTTTGTTATCATCACTATGCCTCATCGTGAGAGATAATCATTACCAACACATAAAAAGATTTTACTCTCTTATTGCTAAACTTTATGCAAATTTTTTAAAAATATCAAAAAGCTTCCAGAGAGAGATAAAAAGTGCACTTCCTTATATAAAAGGTAAAAATGTACTTGAAATTGGAATTGGTACTGGGTATCTTGCTTCTATTTATACTCAAAAGTATACTGGTGTTGGAATAGATATTTCCACAAACATGCTTAAAATTGCAAAACAAAATATTAAAAGCCATACATTTTTTCTGATAAAAGCGAACGCAGAATATTTACCATTTCCAAACTCATTGTTTGACACGGTAATTGCAACCTATGTATTCAGTTCAATAAAAAACATAGAAAAGGTACTGCGTGAAATAAAAAGGGTGCTCAAGAATAGGGGAAGAGTTGTGATAGTAGATGTATGTTTTCCATCGGATGGAAATATAAAAGGAATTATGTTGGTACGGTTCTGGAAATTATTAGGGGATATTATAAGAGACATTCCAATTTACCTTAATAAAGAGGAATTTCGTATTATTTTTAAAAAAGAATTTGCAAAAAGTAAAACTGTACATATAATTGTGGCAGAAAAAGTATGAAAGGAATAGAGTATTTGTACTCTTTAATAAATTATGAACGATGGAAAAATGATGAATATGAATTTAAACTTAATAATTATAAAAGTTTTTTAGATAAAATCGGTAATCCTGAAAAAAAATTAAAAAACGTAATACTCATTGCTGGGACAAAGGGAAAAGGATCAACTGCAAAGATGATAGCAACAATTTTAAAAGAACACGGTAAAAAAACAGGTCTTTACTTGTCTCCTCATCTTCAAAGACTTGAAGAAAGAATTTCAATAAACCTTTCAGAAATAAAGAAAGAAGAACTAAACCATATTTTGCTTTATTTAAAAGATAATATAGAAAAACATACACCGAAAATAACATTCTTTGAAGCACTTACAACTTCTGCTTTTATTTATTTTTTAAATAATAAAACAGAGTTTGTAGTTTTGGAAGCAGGACTTGGAGCAAGATTGGATGCTACAAATGTTACACAACCTATAATAAGTGTAATAACAAGAATAGGAATAGATCACACAAAAGTACTTGGTAATTCCATCCGGGAAATAGCCAGAGAAAAAGCCTATGTAATGAGAGAAAATAAAAAAGTGGTGATAGGGAAACAGCATCCTTTTGCCCTTGAAAAGATCCTTGAAATGGCAGAAAAATTTAAGGCAATACCTTTAATCTATGGAAAAGATTTTAGCAGTGAGATTATAAAAGAAGAAAGAGAAAAGGTAGAATTTCTGATGGATAACGAAAAATTTGAACTTAACACTCCTGGAGTACACCAGACTGAAAATGCCGCTGTAGCGGTATGTACAGTAAAAAATATTTTAGAAAATCACAATTATGAGAGAATTTTTCGTGCACTTAAAAATTTCAAAATAAAAGGAAGAATAGAAATCTTACACAAAAATCCCTTTGTAATCATAGATATAGCTCATAATGATTGCTCCACATATGTGCTTAGGGAATACGTTAAAAAGTTTTTTAAAAATATAAAAAAAATTCTTATAATAGGAATATCCCATGGTAAAGATGTAGATAGTATATTTGCAAATCTTCTTCCATTGTTTAACGAAATTTACCTCACTAAAGCAGAAAATCCAAGAGCAATTTCTCCTTTACAGCTAAAGGAAAAAGCAATAAAATACAGAAAAAAAATGATATTAACAAATAGTGTGAAAGAAGCAGTTCAACAGGCTTTGATAAAATTGAAACCTACGGAAATGTTATGCATTACAGGGTCTACTTATGTTGCAGGAGAGGCTCTAACCTTTTTGGAGGAAAATTGGTTGAAAAAATAAAAAGATTAATAGATGAGAGAGGAGGAAGAGAAAAAGTTTATAGGTTTATAACTGCTCCTTGGATTGCAAACAATAGTTTTTACAATTTACTTTATCAGAGAAGGATTAAAAAAATAATGAAAAGAGGAAGTGAATTTCCAAGTGTAATAGCAATTGAAACCACTAACTTCTGCAATGCAAGGTGTATAATGTGTGCATATAGAATTATGAAAAGAAAAAAAGGATTTATGAGTATAAAACTCTACAGAAAAATAATTGAAGAAATAAAAGATAGGGAACTTGATATTCTGTTACTTTCAGGATTTGGAGAACCATTAATAGATAAAAGACTGCCCGATTTTATAAAATATGCAAAAGATAAAGGAATAAAGAAGATAGGAATAGTGACAAATGGTTCTTTACTCTTCCT
The DNA here is from genome assembly GCA_964417925.1 of uncultured bacterium. Lineage (GTDB taxonomy): Bacteria > Hydrothermota > Tepidihabitantia > B3-TA06 > CAYQJV01 > CAYQJV01. The sequence continues at coordinate 8,422 of CAYQJV010000035.1, forward strand.
TGAAACCGCCCAAAAGCTTGCAGATGCAGGACTTGATGAAATACATATAAGTATTGACGGAGCGGATAAGCACACATTTGAAAAAATAAGAATCGGCCTTTCTTTTGAAAGAGTGGTTGAAAACATTGAAAATTTAAGAACTTTAAAAAACAAACCACACATTATACTGCAGATGGTGGTAATAAGAGAAAATGAAAAACAAATTAAAGAATTTTTAAAAAAATTCAAAAACTCTGCAGATAGAATTATAATAAGACAGGCTCAAAATTGGATTGGTTCTATTTCTTTGGATACTCAATCATTCTCTCCACATATTAAGCAATTGAAAGTATCATATCCTCCATGCCATTACCTTTGGACATCCTTATCAATTTATTGGGATGGTACTGTACCTCTATGCTGTCTTGATTACGATGCTAAGGTAATCTTGGGAAATGTGAATGTAGAATCTGTAGAAGAAATTTGGAAAAAAGAAAAATTCAATAGAATAAGAACATTGCATATAGCAAGAAAAAGAGAGAAAATACCTCTATGTAAAAACTGTACTTATTACTCGGTATGGTGGTAGAAGATGCTAAAAGACTTATCTTAAAAGGGAAAAGCCTACTTGTGCTTACAGGAGCTGGGATTTCAAAGGAAAGTGGAATTCCTGTTTTCAGAGGGAAGGATGGTCTGTGGAATAAATACAGACCAGAAGAACTTGCAACTCCTCAGGCCTTTGCGAAGAACCCAGAACTGGTGTGGGAGTGGTACAGATACAGAAGAAATATTATAAGAAGAGCAAAACCCAATCTTGGTCACTACGCAATCAAACATCTTGAAGAGATAAAAGAAGAATTTCTTTTAGCAACTCAAAATGTAGATGGTCTGCACATAAAAGCGGGTAATAAAAAGATTGTTGAACTCCATGGCAATATTTTTATAACGAGATGTATAAAATGTGGCTATGAAATTGAAGAATATAAAGAAGATTCAAAAGAAAAAATACCAAAATGTGAAAAATGTGGTGGAATCATGAGACCCGGTGTTGTATGGTTTGGAGAGCCCCTTCCAGAACATGCTTTAAAAAAAGCCTTTGAGTTTGCAGAAAAAGCAGAAGTTATTCTTGTGGTTGGAACGTCAGGAATTGTATATCCTGCTGCTCATCTCCCTTTAATTGTGAAACAAAAAGGAGGAAAGATAATAGAAATAAACATAGAGGAATCTGCAATAACTCCTTATGCAGACATTTTCATAAAATCTCCTGCAGGAAAGATACTTCCAGAAATTACAAAAAATTAACTTCTAAAATTTACCACACTATTATTTTTTTTATCCCGGCCAAACCTGTGGTTGAATTATTTATTCTTAAAAAATACAATCCTGCGGGAATTTCCTCAATATCTATTTTAATTATTTTCTGTATAGAACTTACTTTAACCTTTTTTACCACTCTACCATCAATAGAATAGAAAAGGACATCTGTAATTCTATTGTGAAGTACACAGATCTCTATGAAATTCTTTTTGCAAAGTATATTAATTTCACTCATGCATTCTTTTATTTCATCAATTCCTTGAGGCTCTGGATATATATTGGGTACTGAATCATATTCAGTTCTCCATATCTCAACCACTTGCTGAAGTGTCACCCATTCTATTCTCCCCTCTTCCTCATAAGGCTTAAGTTTCTGAATTTCCTGTTCAAATGTCTGGACAAAATCTTCTTCCAACATTTGATTCTGTTCAAGAAAAACAGTTGCTGTGTAAATTTTCCCTTCCTCAAGTAAACCATCCTCCTGTTTTTCCAAAAGGTCCCACACACCCCAGAATGTTCTTTGATATCCCCCCACATAAACAAGGTGTTGAGCGTTATCATGCGTATAAAAATTAGCTTTATCCTTTGGCTTCCATATCCCAGATGAACGGTCATCTGGGCCCTGATGGCCATAAGTTGCAGCTCCCCATAGAATCTGAGGAGTCCAAGTGTAGTTGTACTTCCATCCTTCTATAGGAGAGAGAAAACGATCAAAAATAGATTCCTCTACAGGATAGTATATGAAACCTCCTACTACAGGAGGAGGAATAACACCACATGAATCTATAAGATATGCTACGTCTGCATAATTATATTGAGATTCATGGGCATGGGGATCAATCTCAAATCCCATATCTTCTGCAAGCCATTGAATAATATTCTTACCATTCGTATTCGCCTTAACAGCATCATCTTCCCATTTTAAACAACCTTGAAGAAAACACCAATCTGACTGAAAATCATATCCTTTCACACTATTTCTATTCAACATCAATGCAAAATTTCTTATGGCCTCTCTATGAGATAGATAATATTCTCTATCCTGGGTAAAATCATCAAATAATTTCCCTGGTTCTTCATTATGAGAAACTATAGTAATGTATATTTTAGGATACAAAAACAAAAACCATAATACTACCATTTACACCTCCTTTTTGTTTTAAGACAATTTTTCTATTAAGGAAGGTTTAAAGAAGACTTTTTATTACTCTATCTTATTATTACCAGTTCAACCCTTCTATTTAAATCTCTACCAAGTATGGTCCTATTATCTGCGATTGGTTGATACTCTCCATACCCTTTTGCTATCAACCTGGATGGTGAAATTCCTCTTTCTATAAAGTAGTTCCTCACTGCTTGAGCCCTTTTTCTTGAAAGTTCAAGATTTTTCTTTGCATCTCCCACACTATCTGTATGTCCTTGTATTTCTACCACTACATTGGGGTGTTTTTTCAAAAATCTGACTGCATCTTCAAGCACAGGAATATATCTTGGTTCTATCATACCTTCTCCTGGTTTGAAATAAAATATTATCCAGTGTTTACTAAGATATAAATTTAGTTCAGTCTCTCCATTTTCCTCTACATAACAAGCAAGTTTCTTAGGGAAGTATCCTTCTGCCTCTGCCTCTATGGTATATTTCCCTTTCGGAAGATTATAGAAAACATATTCACCTGTTTTCTGATCCGTCTCTGCAATATCTCCGGTTTCAAGAATCATTACTCTTGCACGTAGAGGTTTACGGTGTTCACCATAAACCCTTCCTCTTATTATTCCTGTTCCTCCTGCCTTTTTAAGCACAATATCTGCCCTTGTAGTTACTCCATAGGAGATCTTCACCATCACAGGTTTTGAAGTATATCCTTTTTTTCTTGCATACACTTTATACTCTCCTGGTGGTATGGAGGAGAATTTATAAAATCCATTTTTCATAGAAACTGTTTTAAACATCTTTGTGTCCGAATAAAGATACACCACACACTTTACAGGCACCCCTTCAGAAGTGGTAACAAACCCTTTTACCTCCCCTCCTTTTTTTACTGTAAGTGAAGAAGTATGAATACTGATTCCTGCTATCATTCGTGGAGAACAGGGAGTTAAAGAAAAAGCATGCTCTAATTTAGTCCATGCAGCATATAACTCCCAATGCTCAAAACTTATTTTACCTCCAAGATTTATATCCCTTCCATCAAATTCAAGAGCAAAATTCAAAAAATTCTCATAAGTTATTTCAAATCCCCAGAATATCCCAAATGCAGATTCATGTAATACATTAGGACTCCATATATCCGTATTAAAATTCTTTGCAAAAGTCTCATATCCCACGTATCTTCCTCTTCCTACTCCTACATGAAACCTTGTGTATTTTCCAAAAACCTTTGAAGCCACAAAAAATACAGACATATTTTCAGGTGCTCTCCATATTTTGAATTTCTCCGAATCTATCAGCGTGTCATCACACCATACATTTTCCCTCATCTTCTCCCCTCCACCAAGAGAAGAAATAAATTTATGGTAGGTAATATCATGAATTCCAACTGCAACCATAGGATTGTATTTCTTTTCTTTTATAACTCTCCACGTAAAACCGAAGGCATAATCCTTTAGTGTGTATTGAGTAAACGAAACCTCCACCATATCAGCTATTCCATATCCTATGGAAAAATCAAAATCATAAGGGATATTACCTCCACGGTTCAAAGCAAATGATCCACAAATGGTAGCTTGAAGTATACCATCTTTTAACACATAAGCTGTAGGAATATCTATAAGAACCGAAGAGCGTGTGTATTCAGCATAGAGAGGTAAAAAAGCAAAAACTACCAACCACTTTTTCATTAAACCTCCTTATTTTTATTATCCTATTCATAAAAATACTTTTGTCAAGATTTTAAATAAAAAAACTTCACGGGCTTGAGGGTTTTTTTTAACTTTACCATCACAAAAGGGTAAGTTATCACAGGCATCAAAATAGCATTTTTTGAGGGCAAATATTCTTTTACATAGACCTTTATGTAATTCTTATCCTCCTCTATTTTTTCAATTTCTATTCTGTACCCAGAAGTTGGTTTTTTCCCCATAAATACAGCTATCACCATATTTTTTGAAAAGTCTATAGAAGGAGGCGGAACTTTACCTCCTTGAGAATCTATAACTCTACAGTAGCTTTTCCAAAAAGAATGAAAATCTTTTTCCGTGTAAAAAACCATTTCCTTTTTTTTAGGATAAGCAAGCATAGTTTCTGTTTCATAAAGAAGAATATAATTAACTTTTTTTACCCCATATCCACATCCAAGGAAAAAAAGAAGATATAAAATTTCGCGCTTTCTCATTGTTTTTATTATACCCTTTTTATACTACCTTGTCAATTTATTGTAGAATTCCATAACATTTTGGCCGCGAGGGGTTATTCTTTACCCATCCGTTCAAAAATCTATCAAACTACTTTCCATTATCGTCTGCTCTACTCCTTATCTTAAAAGGCACAACCTGCATAAATTTTCTCCATAACCCCCTCGCACTTCTGCTGGAAAGAGAACCATAAACAAGCGCAAATCCAAACAAGATAAAGAGATATCAAAAATTTATGTTATTTGATTTAAATTTTTCTAAAATCCATTTTATTTCCTCCTCTCTGATAGGTCTCTTTTTTTCTTTTCCCATTACTTCTTCAAGTTCATCCATCGTTGCTTTTTCTTCTTTCCCATTCACAAGTTTTATCACCTTGCCTTTATATACTATAAAAACATTTTTAAAAGGAAATATCTTTATTGGTCTTAATATTTCTTAATACTTTTCTCTCCAGACCTTCTTTCAAAAGATTAATAATTCCTTGAGATTCTTTTACTATTTCACGCATCTCTTGAAGAGAAATATCCTTTTTCTTCATACTGTCTCTAATTTTTTTCAAAGAATTTATCACCCCTTTTCTCATTATTCCTATTTTTTCAAGCTCTTTTTTGAGTCTATCCTCACCATGTCCTCCGGTAAACCTCTTAACCAATTTTTCTATCTCCCCATAAGATTCTCTTAGCATTCTCTTATAAAACTTCATCTCTATAACCTTTCGTAACTCTTTCAATCGTTCCATATATTTATTGACATCTTCCAATAAAGAATCAATAAATGTTCCGCTTACTTTCTTAATTCTTTCATGCGCAAAGTGTTTGTAAAATTTTACAACTCTTTCAAGAATTCTAACATGCTCTTCTTCCAGAATTTTTTCTTTCTTATAGAGTATTTCATACATCATCTCAACCGTTTCCTTAGGAGTAAGAGGGGCAAATCCAAAAAGCATAAGAACTGCCTGGGATGGAACAATAACTCCCCAATAAATATCTTCAGTCACAATACTATTCAATTTTTCCTGCACAATCTGATTTATATTTTCTCCTAACGCCATAAACATATCTATCGCCTCAGGACTCGGCTTAATCTGTCCCATTTTTAAAAGCAATTTCCAAGGCACAAAAATTCCTCGGTCATATAAAGGAACTCCATCCCTTAATAGAATAAAAATAATTGGGTTAGCCTCCCTTACCGCCTCCCAGTATTCTGTTAATAAATGTACGGCCACAGATACTCTATATTTACTTTTAGCCATTTTGGTGGCTTCTTCAGCATAGGTATAACACATTGTCCTTAACTTTTCTTTCACTTCAATTCGTGATATTTCTTGTAAATCAGTATCATTTATTATGACATGAACATCCACATCACTGGTTTCAAGCATAGTTCCACTTAATATACTGCCGATAATTATATAACTCATAAGATGCGGTCCTAACTTTCTCAGCAAAAGATGTTTATAAAGCACGGATGCTCTCAATCCCTCCAGTATTCCGGTATCATACACTGGAAAAGAAGTGGCTATTTCCTCTACTATTTTATAATTTGCCCTGTAACATAATTCCCAGAGGTCATTGAGGGTATAGATTGAAACTTCTATCTTGTGTTTTTTTAAAAAATTCCTTAATTTCATTATCATTTCAGGTACCCAGGAATAAAATTCATTGGGTAATAACAAAATAACTTTACCTTGATTTTCGTCTTCTGAATCAGACATTTTGGTTCTTAAAGCTGGAGAAAAACCTATCGCAAGCGTAAACTTGAAATTTGTTTTTACATAATCTCTCAATTCATTTAATACTTCCTCAAAATCACCGGTTATATCCTGCATATTTATGTTTATGAGCTTTCCATATAAAAACAGATTTTTTAAACTTGACTGCTTTAAAAACAATCATCGCTCTTTTAAATATTTTTGGATGAGAAAAACGACTCCTTAAATAAATTACTCCCATTTTACCCACTTAAATATCCTGCCACCAATATTGATAAAGTAAACTTCTGCACCCAAGTGTTTATCTAAATCAAATCTGCCCTGTCCTTTTAACTCTTTTTGTAATACTATCCTTCCACTTATGTCATAGACTTTCAACAGGCTTGGCTTGGAATAGTAAAGCCAATTTCCTTTCAAGCTCACTCCGTCCGTCAATCTTCTTTTTTCTTCTATTCCTGTCACATAAAACTCTTTTGCAAGATAATCGTCTTCGTCGCACTCGTCAAGCACAAACCTATCATGCAACAAACCCTGCAAGTATCCAGTAAAGAACTCTACTTTGTAGGTTGCGTTTTCAAAAGGTACTTGCCATGCTGGAAACTCAACAACAAGCGAATCATCACTTGCTATATTTATCAAACTCTTTGTTTCTCTATAAAGCGTGTCCTCTCCTCTCAAAATTAAAGCCTCGATTGTTGCTTTTGGCAAGTCTCCTCTTCCGTTGTTCCAGAAAACCACGCTTGGCCTGTATTCCTTTCCAGGCTCCATCTTGTCACTCACTATTCTTGTAAGCGCGGCATTTGTATCTGCCCATGCCAAAAGCCTCACACACACATTCACTTTTTGACCACACCATCCATCTTGATGATCATGCCCATCATTGGCTATTCTAAATACTTTCCATAAAGTATCTGGATGAGCTCCTGCAGTAGTCAATGCTTCTTGAAGATCTATCGTATCCGCATACCATAATTTCTCTTCTTCTTTCATATCATAAACAAAAGTATACCACCAATCTCCCTGATTAGGTTCTCCCCATCTCTCTAATAAAATCCAATCCCAATTAACAGAAAGTAATGGATAAGTTAGGTTGATATTTTTTTCTCGCCATCCGTCTCCAGATATTTTTTTATTTTTTTTCAAATATGTGAGAATCTGCTGGACTGAAAGAGAAAATCGCACCTAAGGTATACATTGTAAAAAAACTAAAGTCTCTACCTTTCTCTTTTATCCATTCATATCTTTGTTGAATTATTAAGGATACCAGGTCTTTTTTCTTCTTAGCCACAGAGAGTTCTTGTCCTATAGTAACCCAAGTCCATGCAGAATTACTGAAGTCTTCTTTATTAGAAGGAGCTTTGCGTGTATCTGCCATTATGCTATAATAATGGTCTTCGGGAACAATTTGTCTATCAGGCAAGTTAAAAGTAGCTGTACGCTGCACCCCTGAAGGATATGCACCAACTTCTTCTACTCTCCAATTGTTATTAAAAAGGTAAACGACCGCAATCTTTTAGAATGTTCACCGGTTCAATTGATTTTGCTTTAGTTACTATCCCTAAAGCAGTTAAGGTAAGTAAAATTTTATTTTTACTTAAATGCCTCTTTTTCTTAAGCCATTCATTTGATTTTAACCAATGAATAGCCATCCCTACCTCCTTTCCCTGCCCATAAGGGCAGATTTTTTAATTTGACTTTTAAAAGTAATCATCTTATAATTTTTTATGCCTGTAAGTTTCAAGAATAAAAAGCAACTGAGAAATATCGTAAGGGAAATCATAAAAGAGGAACTCAAACTTGATGAGGAATTAAGAGAGAAGTTAAATATTCTTGAGAGGATAACAAGGGTGGAGGAGGAGTTGAAGCTATTAAGGCAGGAAATGGATAAAAGGTTTGAGGCACTCCAGAGAGAAATAAATACAAGATTTGAAGCCCTGCAAAGGGAGATGAATGTAAGGTTTGAGGCGGTTGATAAAAGATTTTCTATGCTTACATGGTTTATGGGGGTTGGATTCTCTCTGCTTGCTCTGCTCATTGCCCTGTTAAAACTATTTGGATAACTC
>CAYQJV010000036.1:0-16544 GCA_964417925.1 uncultured bacterium
ACACCCGTTCCCATTCCGAACACGGAAGTTAAGCCCGCCAGGGCCGATGGTACTGCACCCGCAAGGGTGTGGGAGAGTAGGTCGCCACCGGGTTTTTTATTTTTTTATAAAGTTCAATACTTTTTCAATTAGTTTTAGATTTAATTGGGTTTGAGATTCAAATTTGCCGTGATAAGCTTCTTTGGCCTTTCCAAGATCATAACATGTTGAATTTTCAATGTCTATAAGTAGTCCTTTTAAACCACTTTTTCTGAATTCTTCCTGATGTTTTATGTAAAATGCTTCACAGCAACTTCCTACATAGGCATTGTATCCGTTCTTTTTTAACCAATTAAATTTTTCCATGAGGTCTTCAAAACTTACGATTGTTATAGGAATGAGTCCTCTTTTTTTTGCCATTATGTATCCCTCTCCCACACTACATAAACCACAGGAAGGGCATTCTGCTTTATATCTGAACTTACAGTCAACCTTTTTTGCACAGTATGGAAATAAAAAATGGGTGGGTCTGAACTCATCACCTGGTTGAAAGTTTACAGCAAAGATATGGTTTGCCTCATCAGGAGAGAATCCCTTTTCCACCCATCGCCATTTTGAAAATACTTCATTTAAGGATGCTATGAACTCCTCTTGTGGTATATTAGGGTATTTTGAAAAAAAATTAATGACTATTCTTTTGATGAGATTCTCGTCAAAGTGAATGTTTTTAAGTAATCTTTCTAAATCAAAGAGTATATGCTTGGGTTCTATAAAAAAATCTCCTGTGATGATAGTGGAACGAAGCATTTTCTGCTCTGCATTTACGGTCATGTTTACCCTTATAGTTCCAAAGGAAGAATGGTATGTTCCTGTAAGAACCCCTTGAACATGTAAAGGGATTTTTATTCGGTATATCCATTCAGGAGATAAAAAGAACGGAATTGTTTTCTTTATTTCTTTTAATTCAAACTCCATTAAATCTCCAGGATAAAGATTTATTCCCAGAATCTTTTTTAACCCTTTTCTTATAACCTCCTTAATTTCCTCTCTATGAGGTATTCTTCCCAGTTCTCTTTCAATACAGGTTACCCTTTCTCTTACCGAATCTATCTCTTTTGGTTTTAATTTTTCGATCGGAACTTTAAGGGCAAAAAGCATTTCCTCAAGTCTGTCCTCTACAAGAAGTGTTCCTTGGAAAAGAAAAGCATCTTTTAAAGTTACTCCTCCCATTCCGGAGATCTTTCTTCCATTTACCTCTATATCATTTCTTGGTTTAAACTGAGCAGGAATTCCAAGCATTCGGAGTCCTTCTGCTATACTTTTGCCAAATATTTCATACATTGTGGATGGGTTTTTATTTAAGTTTTCAAAAGGTGCTATTATTTCCCACCCCACCTGGGAAGGGTCAAAAAATACAGCACCTCCTCCTGTTATCCTTCTGTTTATTAATATTCCTTTTTCTTTACAGTATTCCTGTCTTACCTCCTGTTCCACAGATTGGAAATAACCTACAAGTACCGAGGAAGGGTAAAACGAAAGAAATCTTAAAGTTGGTGGACTTTTTTTATCTGCTACAAGTTTGAGTAAAACATCGTCACAAGCCATGTTCCATGCTGGATGTTTAAATTCTGTATCTATCTGTCTAAGGTTCATACTACACAGAACAACAGGTGTAGTGATAGTTAATTTTATAGCCTTTTTCTCTTGCTTTCTTTATTGCTCTATCAGACCATATTGCCATCCTATCTATTAACGCCTCTTCAATGAGTTTTTCTTCAAGGATGTATCTATACTTTCCTCTGGGTCTTGCACAACCCAAGGATATTTTTTTGAACCTTTTTCTTGCCTCTCTGAATACATCAACAACTTCGTCTACAGGTGGATGCCTAAAGGAAGGATTTAAAGGCATTATAACCACAAGAACAAGAAGTTCAGGATGATACTGAGAAAGAAGTTCAAGGGTTCTATACTCTTCTTTTATTCTTCCTTTATTAATGCCTATTATTATGTGAGGAATGACCTTTGGACCGTAAGTAAACAGGTTATCTATGGTTTTTTTTACTACCTCTGGTTTTTTAAGTTTGTAAATTTTAGCCAGTACTTCTTCATCGTATGTTACATCTATCAATACCTGGGATAGGGGAGAATTTTTCATTTCCTTTGCTATTTTTTTGTCTACATTTAGTCCTGCATGCGCGGAAAGAAAAAGAGATGTTTTTATTTTCTGAATAACAGGGAGAAATCTATTCCACGGGAGTTTCCCTTCCATATCACAACCTCCTGTTATAAGCGCTCCTATGAGTTTTTCTTTTTCCAGATTCTTTAATCTTAAGATGAGCTCCTCAGGAGTTTCCACATGTATCATGTTTCTTAAAAGGATACCTTTACAATGTAAGCACTTAAGCAAACATTTTTTACCTGTTATAGATATAGCAGGATATTTACCTGTTTTTCCATCAATGTATATCATTCCTGGTAAATAGAAATCCATGCTTTCTCTACTGCTTTTTTTAAATCCTTGTGCCATTCTTTTTCAAATATTTTTCTTTTTTGTTGTCTTCTCCTTAAAAACTTCCTATAGGTCTTTACAAGAATTTCTCTGTATTGTTTATAATTTATCTCATTTTTTAATACTTTTGTAACGAGTATTGCTGAATCCCATGCTTGATATATTCCTGCACCTGTTAAAGGATCAATAAGACCTGCGGCATCTCCTATAAGAAAAATTCTTTCATTGATAAAAGGAGAAAAACCGTATAAAGGAATTACTCCTATAGAGTAAGAATATACCTTTTTATTTATTATTCTTCTTTTGTATAAGAAGTGAATTAAAAACTCAAAAGATACTTTAAGATTAGTTGCAGCACCTACTCCGATGTTTGCATATTCTTCTTTTGGAAAACACCATCCATAACCTTTGTTTATTTCTTTGGCAAAGTATATATAAGCTTTCCTTAGAGGTTTCTTTATCCTTACCCGAGAATTTACTGCTGGAAGTACAGGAGAGATGGGAAGTTTATAACTTTTCCTGGTAACAGATAGAGGACCATCTGCCCCAATAATGTATTCTGCTCTGTATTTACCTTTCTCTGTAATTATTGTATTTTTTTCTATTCTTTCTACCTTTTCCCCCAGATGAATATCAGCTTTTTTTAAATTTTCAAGAAGCTGTTTTTGCAATTTCTCCCTATCAATTATTTTACCTCTCCATTTTTTTTCTACTATGATATCGTTGTACTCCATTACCATTCCATCTATTAATTGCACAGGTTGAACAGGAAGAAAAAATGAAGTCCATTCTGCACATGCTATCTTTTGGTAAGGATTTTTTTCTTTATCAAATATTATGGTTTTGTAAAATGATTCAATTTCTTTTGCTGCAGTAAGACCCGCGATACCTGCGCCAATGATTGCTACACCGTATAGTTCCAAATCTCTTTTCTTATTTTTTCCACCTCCTCCTTACTTGGAGGAAAGGGAAAATTTCTGGGTTCTTCAGATGGTCTTTCATTTGCATAAGGTCTATTACATGCTACCTCTCCATCTCTTCCTTTGCATCCTGAGGTCATAAATGGTTTTCCCATTTTTATATAGGGTTCCACATCCACACCGAAATCAACGATTCTTTCCTTTCTATCAAATTTCATATTTTCAAACCTTGATATACTTTCATCTATTAAATACCTTGCGAGTTGGATTCTCCGATATACTGGAAGAGGAGGTCTTGGATGATTTTCAAGTTTTGAATTCTTTTCGGGGAAAAAAGAAAATAGATGAGTTTCTCCCCCCATATCTTTAACCTTTTGAATGGCACTTACCATTTCTTTTTCCGTTTCTCCTAATCCTACTATGAAATGGCTTCCCACATTTCCTTTCCCAAAATATTCAAGTGCTGTTTCAAAGGATTTCCAATATTTTTCCCATTTATGAGGTCCATTTACCCCTTTTCCTCTATGTTTATCAAATAGTTCTTCAGTTGCCGTATCTATTGCTATTCCAATTTTATCTGCACCTGCTTTAAGAAACTGTACAAAGTCTTTTTCTGTTACCACAGTGGGAGATATGAGAAAGGTGATGGGAATGTTACATCTGCTTTTAATTTTTTTTGCAATTTCTATGGTATCCTTTACTGCCTCCCTACGCGTAATCATGGATATACAGATTCTCTTTATCTCTTTCTCTTTTTCTTTTATTCTGTTTAGCACAAGTTCAGTTTCAAAAACCGGCCAACTCACTCTTATAAAAGACTTTTTTTCATAACTTCCTGGCCTTAATTTCGATAGCCCACAATAAGAGCAATTGGCAATGCATCCTTTTGAATATGTTAAAAGGATATTTATACAGTGCAGTTTTGCATCTCTGTAGAATCTTCCTCTAACCAATCCAAGTGTGATACTTGCAGCAAGACTTAGCCGAATGTAGTAAGGAGTTTCAAAATTCATAGGCAAATTATAAACTTATTGATGTAAAAGTCAATCCATACTTTTATAAACAATACTTCAAAAACATCTGATGAATTTACTTGACAAAATTGTACTACTGTATTATAATACTAATACAGTGATATTTGATGTTGAGAGACCGATTTATGCTCAGATCGTTGAGATGGTGAAGAAATGGGTCTTTTCTGGAAGATACAGGCCAGGGCAGAGGGTCCCCTCGGTGAGGGAACTTGCGAGGACAATAAGGGTAAATCCTAACACGGTTGCAAAAGCTTATTATGAACTTGAAAGAGAGGGATTTTTGGTAACAAGGAGAGGGGATGGAACTTTTGTTACAGGAGACATTAAAATAATTGAAAAGGAAAAGAAAAAGATGTTTGACGAGAAGTTAAAAAGGTGGCTGCAAGACCTTGAAGAAATGGGTATAAAGAAGGGAAAGATTGAAGAAATTAAAAAAATCTTGGAGGAGATATGGAAGAAGTAGTTGTAAAAATTGATAATGTTTATAAGAAGTTTCCAGGAGTATGGGCTTTAAGAGGTGTTTCAATGCAGATATTTAAAGGAAGGTGTTATGGACTGCTTGGACCCAATGGGAGTGGAAAGTCAACCCTTTTCAAATTAATCGCAGGGCTTTGTAGGATTACAAAAGGAAGGATAGAGATATTTGGAAAACCTCCAGGTTATGGGGCTAAAAGGAAGATTGCGTATCTTCCTGAGACTGATAATGTTTATTCATGGATGAAAATTGAGGATGCCTTCAGGTTTTATGGAAGGATTTATCCTGCGTGGAGTCAGGAAATTGCAGAAAATGTTGCTGATTTTTTGAAGATACCCAGGGGAAGAAAGTTCTCTTCCATGTCAAGGGGATACCGGGCAAGGTTGAAGCTTGTTCTGCTTTTTGCCTCAGGAGCAGATGTTTTACTGCTTGATGATCCATTTTCAGGTATTGATCCAGCTTCAAGGGAGAGAATAACCGGAGCCCTTTATGAATTCTGGAAACCTGAGAGGCAGACCCTTTTTATCTCAACCCATATTATTCATGAAATTGAGCCGATTTTTGATTATGTGTATTTCCTCTCAAAGGGAAAGATTGTTCTTGAAGGAGAGACCGATCTTTTGAGAAAGAAATACGCAAAGTCAATGGATGAGATGGCAAGGGAGGTTCTATGAAAAAATTACAAATCTTATTTTTGAAAGAACTGAGAGAAGAGAGAGGGTGGATACTTGTAATGTTTGGGATAGGCACATTGATTTATTTTTACATATTTTTAAAACAGCCAGGATGGGAAAAGGGAACAGCAACCGTGGTTTCAATTCTTCCGTTTGTTGCCATCCCTTTTATGAGTATGCTGAGGGGGTATACCAGGTATATGAGGAAGGAGAGGAATACGGAGTTTTTTATCTTTTCCCTTCCTGTACATGAGGAGTGTATTGTGTTGTCAAAGGTTCTTGTCCTTATGATTGAGATTTTCTCAGTTACCGGTTTTTTCCTCTTTGCAATAATGATGATAGCAGTAAAAGATATTAATGGATTGAAGGTACCCGTAGATTCATTTTTTATCATTTGGTTTGGCACAGGGGCTGGATTCTCAGGTATTGGGATAATAAGTATGGGGTCCTATTTATTTTCAAGGCTTTTCCGAAGGTTTAAAGGATTTCTTTCTTTTCTCTTTTTTGTATTCTCAATATTTGTATATGTAAGGTTTTTTAGTTTTCTTGAAGAAGGTCTGAAGCTTAGGGCTTCATATTACATAGAGGGAAAGGAGATGTTTTGGAGTCCTTTCCCGGGTTTTGGATTTTTTGTTTACTCCCTTGGAGTTGTTTTTATTCTGGCGGTTGTTTTCAAAAAATTGAAGGAGGTGTGAAATGTTGTTTTTTATTTTTGTTGCCCTGAAGGGGGGTTATGCAGAAAAAGGAATTGTGCTTGATGGAAGAGAGGATCCGGTTTATCTTGAGGCAGACTCTGCTGAACTTTGGTTTGAGGTCTTTCCCGACTTTGGTGAGAAATCGGATGAGAGGACGGTTGTAAAGGTTGTCTATGATGCCCAGAATCTTTATGTTCTTTTCAAATGTTATGCAACGGAGGGGATAACCAAGAGACTTGGTGGGGATGAGGATGAGGTAACTCTTTATCTTGATCCTTTTTATTCAAGAACAACTGCATACTACTTCTCTGTTTCAATATCGGGGGAGAAGTACGATGGAATAATTTTTGACGATGGAAAAAGACAGGATCCATCCTGGGATGGAATATGGTATGCAAAAACAAAGGCAGGAAAGGGTATATGGATTGCTGAAATAAAGATACCATTCAAGAGTATAAGATACAAAAGGGATGCTGAAAAATGGGGAATTCAGTTCAAAAGATACATTGCAAAAAAGAGAACAACGATTGTCTGGAAGGGATATGAGCAGAGGGAGGGGAGTATGCCCGTTTCAAAGTATGGGGAGATAAAGGGGATAATGCCCGAAAGCAGGGGATATGCCTTTGAAATATATCCCGTGGGAATTGTGAGGGAGAACCTGTATGAAGGAGAGGAGGAGATCGTTAAGAGGGCGGGGCTTGATTTATCATGGGGAATAACCTCCTCCCTTGTAATGCAGGCAACCTTCTATCCTGATTTTGCAGAGATAGAGGCAGACCCATACACCGTCAATCTTTCAAAGTATGAGACCTATTACCCTGAAAAAAGACCCTTCTTTGTTGAGGGGGCAGATATTTTTAAGGTATCGGTCCCCGGAATCGGAGAATTCTACCACCCCTTTCAGATTTTCTATACGAGAAGAATAGGGAAAAAACTTCCGGATGGGAGGGAGGTTCCGATAATTACCGGTTTAAAGCTCACCCAGAAAGAGAAGAGATATGATTTTGGTTTTATTTCGGTCCTCACAGATTCCCTTGAGCAGGAAAAGAGAACATTCTGGACAGCGGGGAGATACAAAAAAAGAATGTTTAAAAACTCTGAAATAGGAATAATGGAGGTTTCAAGGCACCGAGGAGGCAGTTTAAGTGCGGTTATTGAGATTGATGGGGTTTTTAGGTTTCACGAGGGGTCAAATATTGTTTTTCAGGCTGCTCAATCATGGGATACCACAAGAGGGGGAGGAATAAATACCGGAGGGGTTATCATCGGCAATAAATGGAGGACATATTTCTCTGCGACATACACGGATGAAAATTTTGATTTTTCAAAAACCGGTTATATGAATATTGACAGGGGAGAAAAGAAAATAATGCTTGCCACAGGTCCCTGGCTTTTCTTCAATCAGGGGAGTGTAAGGTGGTTCACTCCCGGTTTTGGAGTAGGAATTTCAAAGGACATATTTCAAGTTGATTATTCACGAGGAATATGTGGATGGCTGAGCATGGGGTTCAGAAATGGAGCAGGGTTTAGCATCAACCTTCACAGGGGATGGGTAAACGGTGAGATTTACAGAGGCGATACCCTGTGGTATGGATCATGGAATGTAAACATGAACTACTGGACCCAGGGAGGGAGGTTCAATCATGGTGCATGGATAAGTCATGGATATGGCTACAACTATCTGAGGGGTTGGCTTGCAAAAAGGTGGATGGGAAGTGCATGGTTTTACCTTAATCCTTTTCCAAGGTTTTCCTTTCATTTCTCCTTTGATTTTACAACTGAATACACTCCTGAGGGAAGAATGTGTCAGAACACCCTGAGCATTAATCCAAGGCTTTCCTTTACAATTTCTCCCGATGCATACATTAACTTTTATCTGCAGCCGGTTTTTATTGAAACTTTTGAGGATTTCAGTTTTTATCATCTTATTACCGGAGGGCTTTTTGCATGGGAGATAAAGCCGAAGTCATGGATATATCTTGCATTCACATCAATAAGAGAAAGAAAGGATGTGGAGTTTACTGAAACTGAAAGAGTTGTTGCATTCAAGATAAAATGGGTATTCAGCTTTTAAAAGGAGGTTGATATGTTCGTGTTTCTTCTTTTTTCAGCCCTTATACATGGAAGGGTGTATGATAAGGAAACTGGAGACCCCCTTTTTCCTGTCAATGTTTACACCCATGATAGAAGCACAGGGACAACGACTGATAAGAATGGATATTACAGACTCCAACTTAAAGAGGGGAGGTATAAAATTTATTTTTCAATTGTTGGGTACAGGACTGTTGAGAAAGAAATAAAACTAAAAAAAGGTGAAGCTAAGGTAGTTGATATTGGAATGAGGATGGAGCCTTTAAAAATGAAGGAGATAACTGTAAGAGCCCAGAAACAGGAGTTTAAGGAAATCCCTGGAATAAGATCCGCTGTTTTGTATGAAAGGGAGATAAGGACAATACCGAGTTTCCTTGAGGAGGACATTTTGAGGACATTCTCGATGCTTCCGGGCGTAACCCAGGCAGCAGACTTTTCAACTGGACTTTTTGTAAGGGGAGCTGGATGCGATGCAAACCTATTCCTGCTTGATGGTGTACAGCTCTTCAATATGCAACATTTTGGAGGAGTTGTTTCAATATTTGATGCTGACATGGTTAAAAAGGGAGAACTTGTCCTTTCGGGGATTCCCGCAGAGTATGATGGAAGGTTATCTGCCGTTGTGAATATAAAGACAAAACCAGGAAGCAGAAAAAAGCACTCTCTAAATCTCTCTTTAAGCACGCTTTCTGCAAAGGCATCTGGAGATGGTCCATTTCTTTTCGGTTCAACCTATGCATTTTCTATAAGAAGAACATATCTGGATAAACTTTTTTCCATTTTCTCAAAAGAATATGTCTTCCCATATTACTTTTACGATGTCTACATGAAGATTGGGAAAGACCTTGAGAACTCACATACATTTTTAACATGTTTTTTGAATCAGGATATTTTCTACTATACAACAGAAGATGTTGATGTGAGTTTTACATGGAGCAACAGAGTGCTTGCTTTAAATCATTTTCAGAAAATTCAAAAAAACAGTATGCTTCATTTTGTCATCGGAAATACATGGTTTCTGATGAATGCAGATATTGCAGATAGTTTTATTGTGGTGAAAAACAGAATAGCATCTCCTTCGTTAAAGTTGAGTTTTGAGTATCCTACAGAAAGGCACAGGATAAAAATAGGGACAGATTTTGAAACCGATGACATAAACTACTCATACAGGGTTCAGGATGGAATGAATTTTTTTCTATCTGCAGTTACGCAGAGTTTTGGAATATATGCAGAGGACATGATTGAAATTGAAGATAAAGCTCTTTTTACTCCTGGGTTAAGGGTTAATCTTTTTTACAGCCGAGAGCAGAAAAAGTCAGGTGGTTCTTTTTACATAAGACCATCTCCAAGGCTTTCCTTTAAGTATTTTCTAAATGAGATAACCGCAGTTGTGCTATCAGCAGGGATTTTCAATCAGTTTCTTGTTGCCACTGTTTCAGAGGAGGATTATCTTGCTCCATTTCTTGTACTTTGGCTTCCTGCTGGAAAGAAATACGGTCCTCCAAATGCTCTGCACCTTAACTTTGGGGTTGAGGGATGGCTTGGAGAGGGAACGAGCTACTTTGCAGAACTCTATTACCGAAAATACAACGATATCCTGATAATGCAGGAAAATGAAAAGATTGATATTGAAGACCTGTGGGGAACCCTGTTCAAAGAACCGGGAGAGGGGAATGCATGGGGTGTTGATGTGCTTTTAAAAAAGATAACGGGAAGATTTACAGGATGGATATCATACTCACTTATGTTTTCAGAGGTCTGTTTTGAAGGAAAAAGATACCCTCCAGTATGGGATAGAAGGCATAATTTTAAAGGAGTCCTTCTCTTTGATTTTGGAAAAGGAATAAGAATGGGAATAGAAACAAGTTTTGCCTCAGGAAATCCATACACAGGGGTTATGGCAAGATACAGAAGATGGTATTATGATATGGTTAATGATACTCTTGGTTTCTACTGGATTGAGGTCCCGGCCAAAAAGAACTCAATGAGGTATCCTGCATACTTCAGAACCGACCTGAGCCTTATAAAAGAGTTCTCCATTTTTGGAAAGGACGGAGAGATAAAGGTGAGCATAATCAATGTTACAAATAGGAAAAATGTCTTTTTCTATTACTATGACTATGAAAAAGAACCACCGGTGAGAAAGGAGATAACAATGCTCCCAATATTTCCATCCTGTGGAATAAAAATCAGGTTTTAGGAGGTGTTTATGAGGAAGTATCTTTTGTGTATTCTTCTTTTCAGTTTCTGTGAGAAAAATCCCAAAACAGAGTTTGAAAGCTTCTATGTTGTTTTTGGGGTTATTTCACCTGAAGCAGCGGAGCAAAGAGTGGTTTTTGATTCAAGTTACTCCATTACAGAAGAGGTCACAGATACCACGGGAATAGAGGGAGCAGAGGTTATTTTTATATCAGAAAATGATACGATTTATCTTTCTGAAAAGGAAAAAGGAGTTTATGTTACAGAACAGAGCATAAAGCATGGAAAGGAATACCAGCTTGAGATTTTCCATAATGGCAGCTTTATTGTATCAGAAAAAACGAAGGTTCCCGAAAGGATCAAGATAAAAAGCCCCTTATGGGGTGATACGGTTATCTTTGAAAAGGGAGAACTTCTTATCTGGAACAGAGCAGAAGGATGTTATAAAAACACCTATGTTGTATGGTCAAAAATCGCAGGAGATGGGGATGAACCGAGCGGAACATTAATTTCACCGGTTCTTGCCTCCCTTGATACATTTTCAAACATATTCAACCATGCATCAATGTTTCCGGTCCTTGACACATTCTACTTCGTCTATGTTGAAGGATACGATGAGAATGGATACCGCTGGCTCAGAGGTGAATACGAGCTTTTTGATAGGGAAAATGTTAAAGGAGCCTTTTTCTCCTTTTCAAAGGACAGTGTTCTTGTTTACATAAAAGGAGGTGAGGGATGATGTCTCTCTTTATTCTTGCCCTAAAGGGCATTGGAACAAAGCATTTTACAGTTTACTATCCAGAGGAATACAGGACCCAGGCAATGCATGCCCTTTACTATCTTGAAAAATACCGAAAGCATGTGAACTCAATTACAGGAGGAAATCCAGGAAGGCTCGTTGTGGTAATAGAGGATATAGGGGTTATCTCAAATGGATTTGCAGACCCCACTGCTCCAACCATTCATCTCTTTACGAATGTTCCAAAAGAGTTTCAGAGGAGCTGGTGGAGGGTGGTATCGGTCCATGAATATACCCATATCTCCCATCTCACAAATGTTTCCGGGGTTCCAAAATTTTTGAGGTTCTTTACTGGAAAATGGTTTCTTCCAAACATGATGTTCAACCCCCTTTACATGATAGAAGGGGTAACGGTGTTTACTGAATCATCAATTGTTCCCTATGAGGGAAGGCTGAATGAAGGATACTTTGATGCATACACAGACCTTGTTGCAAAGCACAGAAAAATCCCTAATATTTCCTATCTTTCCCATCTTCCTGCAAATTACCCTGGCTACAGGCTTGCATATCTTCTTGGGTCCGAGTTTACAGAGTATCTCTCAGGAGACAGTGCTCTAAATTACAATCCAGAAGAATCAATGCTTCCAAAATACTACACCGATTACGGAAAAACCCTGTCCCAGCTTACAGGAATTGATTTTCCTGCAAAAAGGATATGGAAGAAGACAAGAAGGGAGCTCTACTATACATGGAAAAGGGAGCAGGAGAAGAAAAGAGGATACAGAGAAACAGGAGAAAACATAAGAAAGGAATACCGGCTTTCCCATCTTGCTGAAAACAAGGGGACCCTCTACTATTACCGGGTCGTTAACAAAAGGGTATCCTATGACTTTCCCCTTTATTATGGAGAGATAGTCTCCTTCAATCCAGAAACAAAAAGAGCAGGAACCATTGTGAAGGGATATCTCGCAACACCAATAAGGTTTTATAAAGACACCCTCTACTTTGGATTGCTTGACCTTGATAAAAATGGGAAGAACATCACAATGCTCGGACTCGCATACTCGGTCCTCCTTTTCAAATGGTTCAATGGAAAAATAGAAAGGCTTGCAAAGGATAAAATAAAGACCATTGCAGTTTATAACGGTGATGTTTTTTACAGTGTTGATAAGGGTGATGGGTCCGTTATTTACCGGATTTTTGGAAAGAAAAAAGAGGTTTACAGAACCTTTGACAGCCTTCTTGTTCAGGACATGGTCTTTGATGAAAAGGGAAACCTCTGGTTCATTGGATACCTGGAAGGGGATGGAAACAACATATACATGCTTGATAAATCCAAGAACCTTACCCGGATTACTGACTTTGATTTCTCTTTTGCAGACCTTTTCTACCGGGATAAAAGCCTTTACTTCTGTGCAAACTACAATGGAAGATGCAGGGCTTACCGGTATGATATTCAGAAGAGAAAGTTCTATCTTATTGATGCAGATGATTACACCAGGTATCCTGTAAGGGATGGTGATTTTCTCCATTATACAGGGATCGCAGTTGATGGAGAGGTTTTAAAAAGGGTTAAATACAGAGAAAAAGAGATTGAATTTAAAGAAACAAGGAAAAGGCTTGAATTTCCTGGAGAGGTTGATGTTGTTGAAAGGGGGATGCTGGATGATTTTTTCACCATGCTCTTCCCTGATGCCATCTTCCCCTTTATGGGAAATTACTATGGGGCAGGAGTTTTCGGGCATAATGCATTGCAGACGAATTTCTATCTTATCACAGCGGGGATTGATACAACCAGAGAGTTCTCCTATGACCTCTGGTATGAATACCGAGGATTTGCAGGAACAGTGCTTGATGTAAGAGTTGAAAAGACCCTTAAAAATACCGGATTTTCTGTCTCAAATGTTCTTTATGCATCCCTTTTTGGATTTTTAAGGGAGCTTGATTTTATGTTCTCTCTTTATCCCTTTACCCTTGAGAGCTCGGTTATTGGAGGAATGGTATGCAGTCCCTCTGGAGACGATGAGCTCGGAATATACGGTGGGAGGAGGTTCTATCTTGACAGGCTTGATAAATACGGATATGAGCTTGGAGCATATATAAAAAGACCCTTTTCCTTTTTATCCGTTGAGCCTGAGCTGAGCTATGCCTTTTCTACTGAGGGGGTGGAGGTTGCCATGCCATCAAAAAGAAGCATCTCTGGGTCATGGGGTTTAAAAATGGATTTAAGGGTTGTTTTCCCTCTTTTTGAGCTGAACCGGGGAATTGAGTTACCTCATTTCTTTGCAGAGAGGTTCTATCTCACAGCGGAGTTTGAGCAGGGATTTGCAGATAGTTTAAGGATATATAACCTGCTTTCATACATAACCACGGATATGAGTGTTTTCAGCGGATTTTTGAAATTCTCCCTTTCTCTTGGGGCTGGATATGACCCCAAGGAGGGATTTTTCCCGGTAATAGGGATTGGAACAGAGATTTCAAGGCTTGCAGATCTTCGGGGATTTGCAAAAAGGCTTGATAGCAGAAGATACCATCCAATTTTACAGGATGCAATTTTAAAAACCATGCAAAATGAGTGGAAGAACTGAAAAGGAGGTGCCATGCTTTGGATTGTCTTTTCCTTTTATCTTGATGATGTTGTTCTCATAAAGGAGGGGATGATGAGAGTAACATCCCCTTCCCTTATAAAAAGGGAAATCCTTGTTGGAAAGGGAGAATGGATTGACTCAACAAAACTGAAAGAAATAGAGAACAGGCTCAGGGACCTGCAGCTCTTTGTTGATGTTGAGGTATATCCAGCAGACAGCACCGCAGATACAACGGACCTTGTTGTAAAGATAAAGGAGTTCTGGTATCTCTGGCCCATCATAAATATCTACAAGTCCGATGAAACGGGCTGGAACTTTGGAATAGGGGTAAGCTTTGCAAACTTCAGGGGGATGAACCAGAAGCTCTTTTTTATCTATAACTTCGGTGGAGAGACATCATACAGCTTCTCATTCCTTGACCCATGGACAAGGGGGCACAAGTATCACTGGGAATTATCCCTTTCAAAAAGAAAGTGGTGGAGAAATATTGAAGAGTTCACCCAGGATGAAAAGGAAGCGGGAATAAACTTTGGAACAAACATAACTCATTACCTTTCATGGACAGCAGGATTGGAAATAAAGGAGGTAAGGGCAGATACAGCTGAAAGAACGGTATCCCCCTCCAACAGGGACAGGTATGTGGCTTCTTCAATTGAGATTTTCTACAATACAAAGGACAGCGAGGAAAACCCAACAAAAGGAGCAAAGCACACATTATCATACTCATACTCAAAGGGAATTGACCCTGGATTTTCAATCCATGAGATAGAGGCATGGTTCAGATTTTACAAAAAGGTTTTCACAGATGATGTCCTTGCAATTGAACTCGGAGCGAGCATGAACTTTGGTGAGGTAATTCCCGCATACCGGAAGGAGTATATCGGTGGAGAGCAGACGGTAAGGGGATGGAGATATGGCTCTTTGAGAGGAAACCACAGGTTCTATGCCTCTGTTGAATACAGAATACCCCTTGTACCAATAAAGAGAAGGAATGTCCTATTTTTCAAGAACTTAAGATGCGGTGTCTCCTGGTATAACTTTTATGATATTGGCACAACAGCAGACTCAATCAGGGTTTCAAAGGAGTTTTTAAAAGAGCTTTCTGTTATAACATCTTTTGGGGCGGGGATAAACATATTTCTTCCATTCATTCAGTCCATGAGACTGCAGCTCGCCTATGCAGATGATAGGTGGAACATAGGGTTAAATGCGGGGTGGAGATTTTAATCAAAAAGGAGGTAAGATGCTTGCATTGATTTTCCTTGCCTTTCAGCAGAGGGTCAACTATAAAATTGATGTTTTTCTTGATACAGAAAAACATGTTCTGTATGGAAAGGAGAGGATAACCTATATAAACAACTCTCCTAACACCCTTAAGGAGATGTATTTCCATCTTTATCCAAATGCCTACAGGAAGGGTTCTGTGAGATTTAAGGAAGCAGGAAGGTTTATAGAGATAGACCACATGTATCCAGAGGGATACCGGGATGCCGGGTTTGAGGTCAAAAAGCTTGAAATAAACGGAAAAAGAGAAAGTTTCAGCATTGATGGAACCATAATGCATGTGAGTCTTGATAAACCCATAGGACCCAAGGATACGGCATCTTTCTACATTGAGTTTGAGGAGTATATTCCAGCGCTTTTTGCAAGATGGGGAAGGTTCAAGACAAATTATCACATCTCCCAGTGGTATCCAAAGCCCTGTGTTTATGATGAGAAGGGATGGCATCCCGATGAGTTCCATTACTATGGTGAGTTCTATGGAGAGTTTGGAGACTTTGATGTCAGCATAACGGTCCCCGCAGAGTACAAGATTGCAGCCTCAGGAGTGTGTGTTGATAAAAAGGAGGAGAAAGGTAAAAGAACAGAGAGGTTTATCATCAAAAATGCTCATGACTTTGCATTTTGCGTTGATAAAAGATACAGGGTGAAAAGTGAAGAGGTAAGGGGAGTGAGGATTAATCTTTACTACTTCTGTTCAGAGAAGACAGCAGAAAGAGCCCTTGAGTATGCAAAAAAAGGGCTTTTATATTACTGGGATAAGTATGGTCCATACCCGTATAAGGAGATGGATGTTGTTGAAACAGAGGAAGGAGTTGCAGGAATGGAATACCCTGGGCTTGTGATGATAGGAAAGACAGCCTTTGAACTTCCAGTACTTCTTGATTTTTGGCTTGAGGATGTTATAGTTCATGAGATAGGACACAACTGGTGGTATGGAGCAATAGCAAACAATGAAACTGATGAGGCATGGCTTGATGAGGGGATAAACACATTCTCGGACAGAAGATACATTGAGGACGCATATGGAAAAAGAAGAAATGTTTTAAGATACCCCAGGTTTTTAAAATGGCTTCCAAACATAACTCTCAGGGACATATGGGAGGAGAGCATGATTGATATGGAAAAAAGAGGATATGGAGAGGAAATTCTTAAACCATCCCATGATTTTAGAGAACCATCCTCCTACACAGAGGCAGTGTATACAAAGGCATCCCTTGTCATGGATTTATTGAAGGATAGCCTCGGGGAAGAACTTTTTAACCGGGTGATGCGGGAGTATTACAGAAGATACAGGTTCAGGCATGTGAGCACAGAGGATTTTGTAAGCATTGTTAACGAGGTTACGGGAAAGGACTTC
>CAYQJV010000037.1:0-16506 GCA_964417925.1 uncultured bacterium
GTTGTGGGCAAATTTTTTCTAAAGTCATCCGCGATCACATCGAACCACAGGAATGTCGCTCTTGGGATGGCTTCGTAAGTGAAGAGTGCGCCTTCCTCCACAGCACCTGTCTCTGGATTTATGGCAATAGATGTCCTTACTTCAAGGTTGGAGTTGACGATCTGGGAGAAAAAGTTGTCAGGGACGAGGACGATTCTGTTTTTAATGGGCTCCCATGTTTTAATTGCATCTTTTTCGTTTTTCTTTTTCAGATTATCAGGTAATTCCACTTTAACCTCTCCAGCTACTTCTACCATAAGCCAGCCAAGGTTAATTGAGTCGATTTTATCCCCAGTTCTCTCCTCAGCTTTATCCTCGGTTTTCTTCTCAGTTCTATCTAAAGTCAAATATGCCTTTTCTTTTTGTAGATCAGAATCCTCATCAAGTATCTTTCCATTTTTGTCCTTAATTGTGAAGCCGGCTTTTCTTAACAGCTCAAAAGTGCTTACCCACACAGGACCGACCATTGAATAGACCGGAAAGAGAAGGATTCTCGCGTCCGTTATGGAAACCACACCTGAAAATGAGTTTCCACTACCTTTGCTATAGCCAAAAGTGTAACAAATTGGACAGGTTGGTCGTCCACAGTGGTTACTCTTTTCGGTCTGTCCTTGACCTGCACATGGAATCTTACCGTATCTCCTTGCAGCATAAGCTCTGATAGCCCCGTGCAGGGCAGTTCCCGGAATTTTGGGCAGTTTTGTGCCGGGTTCTCTGACGATTGTGTTGTCCACCCGACCCAGTCTCATGCCACCTGTTCCGACATGGACCGGGTCAGTGGTCATGACGAGAAATCTCCACACTTTATAATTCATCGCTCTCCTCCTTGTAAATTTTTTTAAATTTCTCCCATAAATTTTCGCCCAATGTTTGTGAAAAAGTCCTTAACCATTTTTGGATTAACTCAGGGTTTAAATTCTGTTTCCTGATTATTGTTCGTATATCTTCAATGTCCCTTGCTCTACCGGAAATAATTTTGTGAATTATTACATCTTCAGGAGTTGCAAACCTCACCGGATAATCATCAATTTTAAAAATTCTTGCTCTATCAATTGCCTCTTTCTCATAAGGTGTCCAGGAAAAGATAAAGTCAACCCTGAATCCAGATTCTTTGTCATAGGAAGGCAAAACCCAATGTTTATGGACAAAATCTTCGGGATTTTCCACAAGGACTTCGAGGTTCAGCTTTTTTACAATTTCAAGTATCCGATTTAATTCGGAAGGGGTCAAAGGGATCGTTATATCAATATCTCTTGTCAATCTCGGTTCGCCATACAGGAGGACCGCCTGTCCACCAATAATCATATACGGAATTCCTGCATTATCCAGAGTTTCTGCAAGTTTAGTCAGCAGTTTTTTTGACATAACCGTTCACCACCCTTGCAATTTTTATGTCAACTTCTATGCCTTCAAGTGGGTTTTTTGAAGGCCATTTCCCGACAGAGCGAGCTTGATCGATTAGCAGTTCTATGATTTTGAAGTTCTGTTCCATATCAACCGGAGTTTTTCTCTCCCACTTGGCCTCCCATTTATGCCATGATTCAGGGTTTCTTATCATATTGGCCTCCATTTAGATTTTTCCACACAAAGATACAGAGGGCACGGAGAGTTCCTTTTTATCCCTAACTTCCTCATAACCCTGTGCCCCTTTTTCTCTGTGTTCACCGTGTCTCCGTGTGATCATCAATTTTCTCCTTCATCACATGGTGGAAAAGGTAAACCGCATCGGTGAAGTAGCCACGAACTGCCATATCCGCAAGCCATTGAAGCTCATTTTTATCAGGCTTACCCCACTGCCATTGAGCATTCGCAAAGAGGTCATGACAGAATTTTTTGAAGTTCTCATCTGCAAGTGAATCATGCGGATTTTCAAACCACTCCTCACGCTTTGTCTCAATCATTTCTCTGAGAGCGATTATCTGAGATGTGCTCAATCTGGGTTTTCCATTCTGCTTTTGTGTCATAAATTTCCAGATTTTTTCAAGGATTTCAACTTCATCCAGAAGGTAAGGCTTTGTCAGTGAGCCTTTACGCCTACCATCGTCGTCATAAGCGATTTCAAACCTGCGGGCATTGGTGTCGAGGAATTCAAAGTCAAAAGTTGCAGGGGTGAAGTAAACTCTGTCGTCTTTCTTAAGTTCTTCCACATGAACAACCCATCTGTCGTCAGCCAACCATGGATTTTTTTCGACTTCATAACATCTGGAGCAACTGGTTGGCTTATTCTTACTTCTCACAAAAACATACGGATACCAGTTATCAGGTGTAGTTCCATCTCCCATTACTGCTGGGACATACCATTTCAAAGATTTATCCCATTTTTCATTAGTTAAGTGGAGCATATACCACTCGTTGAAATGAGAGTTATTTTGAGCAAGCTCCTTTTTATCATCAGGAAGTGACGTTTTTTGTTTTACCACATCATCAACTACTTTCCATTCACTAATTAAATCCCTGAACCTATTCAGGTTGAATTCCAGCATTCTTCTGCCTGCATCTAAGATCGCTCTGAGGGGCATCTTGCGATAGGCATAGACGACGCCGATATGAAGTGGCAAACGGTTCCTAACCTTGCCCATCTCCCTTTCGTATTTGGTCTTGATGGCTTTAACGACTTCAAATGCCTTATCCGCTGGCACGATCGCCATAAAAACTTGGGGTTCAGCGAGGATGGGGATGAGGGGGGTGTAAAAGCTATCTGAAATTTCAAACACTTGTGCCTTGAAAGTTGTTATAGTTTCACTTTTCGTTCCATATTCTGGAGGAATATTCAAAGAGACGGTCTTATCATGCAAAGCATTCCTAACGAAGTCAGCAGCTTCTTTGGACAACCGCCTTTCATAATCCTCTCTGCTTTCATTCTCCCGCCGTTTTGGTAAATCCCATCCAAGGTTGCGTGCGGTATAAACTAAGTTTTCAAGGGTTATTAACCTGTTATTAGCCAGATCCCAAAGAACAGCTATTTTGATATTGTTAAGTAACACGAGTTCGTAAGCGTGAAATTCACCTAATTTCCCATTTTGAATTATCTCCTTCGGAATTCCTCTGATTTCCAACCGTGGACCTGCTTGGCCTACAATTTTACCAGCCAGCGAGTCGCTTAGTGAAGGTTGAGAATCTACCGTGTTTTTATCACGAGAAAGCGGAGCTACATCTTCCCAGAATTTCCTTGTAGTTTTCCATATGCGGCGGAGGCGGGCGAAGGAGGGATTTTTTCTCAAAACAAAAAGTAAAAGTAATTCAGCTTTTTTATTAAAATCGTTGGGGGCAACATTTTTTGCTATGCCTTGTATATCTCTTTCATTCACGACCGCATTATAGAAATCTTGTGTATTACCATGTTTAAAAGCTTCCGGAGCAAGTTTTTTTATAAAGAAAGATTTTTTATAGGATACATTCTGCCGTAGTTCAGTCGATATTTGCGCTACTAAGTTTTGGAAAGTAGTATTTTTGGGAAATTCTTGAGCCAAAAGGGTAGAGAGTAACGAGCCTTCCAGCCAATATCTTAAGTTAAACTTCCCTACTATCAATGCAACACGACCATTTTCATCTGCTACTTCATCTATCCAAATCGTATTATTTTTACCTCTTTTTTCCCATTCTTCGGCACTTCGCCCACGACGATAAAGACATATACGACACATTTTTCTTTGCTCAGCTTTTTCCTGAGTTGCCCATGGAGGAAACATATTCTCAATGCTTGGAATTTTCCCCTTATCTGGAAAACCAACAGGACGAATACCGCATATTGAGCAAACTTCTTTACCTTTTGTTAGGATGTTCCACCATTTTTCGCATTTTCGTGGATCAGCACTCATGTTCGGTAAGGGTTTTTCCAATAATTTACCAAGCTCAATGGCATATCTTGAGGGCTTTGCAATCCAATTAGGCGAGAGATCTAATTGTAGTTCACCAAATAGATTTTGCTCAAATGCCGATAAAATAAGATCTTTCAAGGTCTCCCCATTGGCATTTTGCATCTCAAGTAGATTTGAAATATCTGGAACTACAAATGCACTTCCGTTCTCATCTCGATAGATTTCGTTACCTATAGGATATTCAAACTCTAATAGCCATTTTATCCTATTCAAGCTTCTGTTCAAAATATCCAATTTTGCTTTTAAATCAGGGATAGATAGGGATTGGTCAATAAATCGCATTCCATTAAAAGTTATTCTTAGAATTCGCCATTTAAGATCTCTCAAATTAGAAGGCCATTTATTTGTAAGAATCACTTGAGCCAGAGAGGCTTTCAATAGAGAAGCCACAGAAAATGCATGATCCCAGAGAGTAACATCATTCGCACTCCGGCGTGTCTCTCCAAGTGCTTTTTTGTAAGCTTTGTAAATTTCCTTGAAAATTTGTTCTCGTGCTTTATCTGAAATTTTTTTGTTTTTTAAAATACCAGACAATAATGGATAAATTTTAGAGACAAGTTCTTTTCTCAAAGGCTCAAACCCGTCCATATTATATTGAAGGTTAATTGGTAATTTAATGTTTTCATAACCAAATGCACTGGCAATAAATGTAGAGTTTACTTTTTGTTTGGCCGTGTCTTGAAGCATACCTTTATCAATACCTGAATCTACTTGATCACATCTCGTAATAAGAGCTAAAAGACCTATTCCACTTTCTAAATTTGTGTGTCCCGAAATAAAATGTCCCAGGTTATTAGGAGATTGTTTAAGCTGTGAAAGGGTGTTTATCTTCAACAAATTTTGCCATTGCGAGTCTTTAAATAAGTTTGTTATGCTATGACCAAGAAAATCAGGTGTCTTGAGTATTTGTTCATGCTTAAATTTACAATCCTTAGAAAAATTTTTGTCATCACTGCACTCTACAGATTGCTGAATAATAAATTCCCGACTCAGCTTACCAATGTCATGAATTAAAGCACCTATTTCTGCTAGTATTATCTGCATTCTGTATTTCTTTAATTTATCTAAAGACATCACAACACCTCCGATTTTTCTAAAATCATTTTCTGTTTACATCCATTTTGGCAGTATTTTCTTTCAAGTAGGCAGATAATTTATATTGTGCCATGCCAGCTCTCCATGAAAACTTTATGTATGTGCTTAGGTTCAACTTTGACTTCATTAACATACGCCACACCATATCCACTTGATGTCTTTGCTCCGAAGCCGTATTGGGTAAGCATTATTTTGATGCCTTTTGCCACTGCTTTGAGATCTTCTTTGGAAGTTTTCGCATCAATTTCACTCATTGGGACATAGAGCAATGTAAATGTGCCCTGTGTTCCTGCTGGCACGCATTCAAAATAGATTGGTTGCTTACCTACCCCTGTCTTTCTATCATGTGGATTGATAACTTCAAGTCCGATGCGGTCAAAGAAGGTGGGATAGAAGTAGAGGTAACCGCGAGAAAATTCTTCACTTTCAGTCTTTACATTTCCAAAAAGGCGGGTCATCTGCTTATCGTCGGTTTCATCTTCCCATGTAGTATATCCTCTCAACCTTCTCATGGCAGATCTCAACGCCCCTTTCCACTGACTTGGTGCCACATAGGGCACTTTGAAGACCCATTCTTTTTTTACAGGATTGTCGATTATGTAAAAATCCATATCATCCTTGCTGATGTAAGGTTTTTTGAGCGTGAAATTAACCTGAATCGCCCATGAACCTCTGGGGAAGATGGAGAGGTCGGGGAGGGAGAAATGAATAGTGTCGTGAGAGTTTGTAAGATTTAAAATATCTCCCATCCATCTCAAGCGTTTACACAAAAACATTTGAAAATCACCACGAGGATTTTTTAGGTCACCAGCGTAATACCATTTCTGAAAGCCGTTTTTACCCTTAACATAATCTTTGCACTTAGTTTTTCGAGCACATTCATCATTGCTGGAAAGCAGTTGAGCTAAAATATGCTGTCGAGCAGCCGGATCTGTAATATGTGACCACGGAACAGGTACAGAGTCATCACTTATAAATCCATCAATGATGCGCTTTTTGTTATTTTCTGAAAACAAATCATACTCTACCCAAAATTCCTTTTTCATGATGCCTTCTTGTGTTTTTGATGAATTTTCAATCTATACTCCGCCGACGGATTCACGAGGCATCACCTCCATCAGCTTCTCAAACCAGTTAACAGGTTTGTCTCCTTGCCACACCCAAATGTATTCTTTGTCCGATGATCTTTTTCTAACCAAACCCAGTTCATTTAGTCTATTCCGCAATCTGTTCAGGAATTCTTTGGTCTTTCCTTCTGAATCGTGAAGCACCTTTCCATCCAGTGCTATTTCGAGAGTCAGAGGCGATATGCGATTATACCATTCATCAGGAGTTAAAAGATGGAATTCAACAGGGAAATTTAAATGTGGACCTAAAAGTTTAATAAGCCACTTTTGGCGTGCTATTGGACTTTTAGGCAAGTTATGGACGACAACCAGAATATCCCAATTGCTTTCTGGACTTGCGTCTCCCCTTGCCCTTGAACCGAAAAGGACAACAGCTTCAAGTTGCTTGCCAATGGAATTCTTCAATTGCTCAACCAGATTTTTAACTTCCATCATTTTTAGTCTCCTCAAAATTCACAAGTCTTTTCAAGTAATCTTTTAGGTCTTCAGATTTACTCTTTTCCATCCAGCAAATTTTGGGGTTATTCAAGTTTATGTTTTTCCACAATTCTCCGTTTTCAGCATCCATCAAGCAGGTTTGTTTACTTTCAACCCCTACGCCAAGCCAGTTTTTCAAATGCTCAAGCACCACCTGCCGATTAACACCTCCTTCCAGTTCATCCGGTATCCATCCCCATATTCGGAATTCCCATTTATTTCGACCAATCAAATATGCGTGAGAGACATGAATCAGGGATTTCTGGTGTTCAACTTCTTCGGTGTATTTATCCTTCTGGGCATCTTTCAAAGAATTCCATTCTTTATTGCAATTGACATACTTTGCTTTTTTGCGTGGTTTCCCGTTGCAGTGCCTATGTTCTTCTGATGAAGGATAATGATCCCATACTCTTCCACATTTTTCACAAACCCATTTTTCCATAATTTTCCCGGAATCGTTTTTATGCCATAACCCATTGATAACTCCCATCAACTGCCACCGAGCAGGAGCATTTGACTTCCCTCCGTGTGTGATTTGAGCACGAATTAAATCTCTTAAGTGATACCGGATAATCGGTGCTAACGGCAAAACAGGCGGTTTTTCGACAAGCTTCTGAAGATACCATTCCATTTCTTTTTCGCTTTTCTTATCAAGTGGTTTTATCTGAGATTTCAGCCACTTCTCTGGATCATTGCCTTGAAAATCAATTTTTATCTTGCTAAAGAAAAAGTTTTCAATTGAAGGTAACTCTTTGGAGTAGTTGATGTTTCGTCGATTATGAAGTTCCTTTAATAGTTCAATGGCTTGTAATGCTTGCTCCACATTCAAATGAAATTTTTCAGAAGTAGCTGACACAATTCCATATCCTTGTTGAGTCTTCGGACCTAATCCTCCCCATCTGGATATAAGTTCCATGGTCAAAAGTAAAGATTGGTATAAGTCTCTCTCGGATAAATTTTCAGGTAGGCGAAGAGTTTTAAAAGTCAAACTAATTTCCCCCATGAATCCTCTCCTAAGATACCAGCCTCGATTATCGTCAGTTACTTTTATATTTAATCGTTTTTGCCTCTCATCATTCCACCATTCAGGACCATCTATCCTGAAGGAACGTTGTAATCCCGTTGCTCCAAATACCCTGCACACATCGCAGTATTTACCGGCGTCATCAGGACAGCGTTTCGGTATCCCATCTTTTCCGTCCGATGTCGGATCGCACGCACTGCCCTCCAATCCCCTAACTATCGCTTCATACCACCATCGCAATGACCCGATTATTCCTGTCTCGTGGATGCGGTCCATGGTGGTATCCACGCCACCGGTCCAGAGGGGTGTTAAAGTTTTTAATTTAACTAAAAGTTCAGACATTTTTAGCCCCTACAATTTTATTATTTTCATTTTTCACCACCTCTATCATCCCAAATCCCTGAGAGTTTTTTGCGCCAAGACCTGTATCGTATGCTGTTTTTATCAATTCTTTTGATCCCTTCAATCGGTATATTCCTGACCATGCTTTTATAACAGTATCTTTGTAAAAAAGCACATGCATGTTGCGATTGCTTACCTTTTCTGGTATTATTGAAAACTTATCGTCCTCTGGTTCCTTTCCATGTATTAAAAAATACTTTTTCAAAAGATTTTTTCTTATTAATGCTGAAAACTCTTTTTCAAATGGTGAGTAATAATAGGTTTTTTTCTTTTTGTCAGAGGTTTCAAGGGTTGAGTAAACTGTTATAGGGGAGAGGGTTTTTATGAAAATTTCATCTGCGTCAGGTAATGAATAGAAAACTTCTATTGTTGAAAGAAATATTCTGCATCCATTAAGGTTTAATATCTTTTTCTTTACAATATTGGATGCAAATGATTCAAGAAGTTCTATTAATGGTGAGGCAATGAATAAAGTTATTTCATCGCTAAAGATGAAACTACTTTCTTTCCTTTTTTGCTTCCCAAAAATTCTTGAAAATGTAAATAGTTTGAAATGTCTTTTACCTATAATTTTACCTTTTTTGTGAAGTTCTTCTGCCAGGGCTTCATCAAGATTACGGTAGATAAAACTTTGAATAACGTAGTTATAGTGTACGGGTAATTTTATACTTCGTTCTTCTGAGAAAAATCTTACCTTTATCCTCATGTGTTTACCCTTCTTTGGAAAAGTATATGGAATAATTATAGGATGTCAAGAAAATGTTTTTTTATTAATATGCTTACTGGAACAAAAACTTTATATGGTTATAAATCCAATGGGTGGCGGTGCTTCTATGGGGCTTATTCTTTTTTCACTTTTTGCAATAGAGTAAAGTTCTGCAAGGGTTATCTTATTTTTCGTAATAACGTCCTTTATTCTGTTTTGGATACCATAAAAGTTCATCCATTCTCTTATATCCTTTTCGTTACTGAAAGGCAGAAACTTTATATGGGCAAAGAGCCTTCCATTTCTTATCAAGGCAGGATCTATTTTGTTAATGGATAGATTTGTTGTTAAAATAAAAAGAACCTTAAGGGAAAGAAGCCCAGAACTGTAATTCAATAGTCTTGATAATGCAATGCTTCTTTTACCATCTTCTGAAAAAATGAGTGGGTCAACGTCCTCCATTATAAGAATCGTTCTTTTTCCGTAATCTCTTTTGCTGAAGTTCAACAAGTCAATAAATCTGAGATTCAATGCAGCCTCTCCTATAAAATACTTTATAATTGGACTTTCTTTGTGGTGAATTATTGAGAGTAATCTTTTTATGTAGTACGTTTTTCCTGTACCAGGAGGGCCCTCAAGAATGATTACACTGGAGTCCATTTCCCTTCCATGAAGGAGTTTATCAAGTTTCTTTTCAAACTTTATGATTGAATTTCTTATAGGTGCATAGTTAATAAGAGGATAGTGCTTTTCGTAATCCTTGAATACCTTTATGGTATAACAACTCTTTGTAGGTTTTTTTCTTTCATAATAGTCTTTTATTTCAAGGGTTATATCAAAATATGGACTTTCCTCGGTTTTTATTTTTCTGTTTTTCTTAAATTTATGGTGTATTTTTATTATTGATTTGATAAATCTAAAAAGAGGAGGAAAGGAAAGTATAGAAGATGGAGAGAAAATATCAAGCTGGACCTGGGGATGAGCAAAAGGAGAGAGGTCTGAGATGCCAATGTGGGCTTTGATCATTATTTTTTTATTTTGGACTTTCCATTTGAAGTATACAGAACATGAACGAACAGTATAAATAACCTTTTCAACCTTTCCTTCCTTTTCAAGGGTTTCTTTTAAAAGTTTGATAAGAGGGATTTCTTTAAGGTCTGTATCAAACATGTATGTATAAGAATACGGTTTTTCTGCTACTTCCTTTATGAAGTTACTTATCATTACTTCGTCAGGGTACTCTATTTTATAAAAAATCGTTAAAGTTTCGTTTCTTTTCATAGAGTGATTTTAGCCAAAAATTTTAAAAATTCAAAAGATAAGTTTTTTTATATTTTGGGGAAAATTTTCCCAAAAACTTCTCTTTTGCATTTTTTATTTATTCAAGTAGAATAACAAAAAGGAGGTGAAATGGATAATCTTGAACTACTTAAAGAACTTAAACAAAAGGTTACGACAGAAATAGCAAAAGCAATTATTCAAGAAATGATAGATAAATACCACACAACAGCCTATGTAGATATCAAAAAAGAAATTGAGATAAAAATTCAGAAAATAAAAGAAAAATTTTATGAAATTGAAAATAAGATGATAAAGGAGGAACTGTGTGGATAGAAAAAATATGTGTTGAGGGATTCAGAGGGTATCCTAAAAGGGTAGAGTTTGAGTTTAACTGTAAGCCATTTGTCTTTATATTCGGAGATAATAAATCAGGAAAGAGCAGTTTGCTTAATGCAATTGAATGGACGTTATTTGGAGAAAAGATAGCAGAGGAAAAGTCAACAAGGATTCCGGAAAGGAAGTCCTGGGCGATAAGGAATTTCAGAGCAAAAAGAACAGAGGCAGAGATTGTATTGAAAGATAGAGAAGGTAAAACAGTTACTGTGAGGGCAGAAATTAAAAGGGCTCAGAAAAAGACAGAGATTAAAATAATGAACTCAGAACTATCTCCTGAGGAGTATTTTAAAATCAACCTTAGAGATTTTATGGCAGGAATTCACCTGCATCAGGAGGTTTTGAGAAAGTTTATAACAGCTCCTCCCCAGGAGAGAGGAGAAGTTCTGGTGCGACTTCTTGGTCTTTCTGTTTTAAAAAATCTGGAACTCGTATCCAGAGAGGTTACAGTTCCTTTAAAAGAGGAGGTAGAGAGAATAAAATTAGACCTGCAGAGTGTGATAAATGAAAAGCGAAAGATTTATGAAAATGAGATAAAAAATATAAAAGAAACACTTAAAATAGAAGATTTCAAAGAAGAACTTATTTCTGAAAAAAAGAAGGAGATTGAGGATACCCTTTCTGATATTTATGAAAAATATGGAATGGATTACAAAAGATGGCAGGGAGTTTTTTCTGGGAAAGATTTTGGAGAGTTCTTTGGGCATGTGGAGAAAAATATAAGAAGTCTTAGAACGAAAATTCCTGTGTATAAAGAGTACCAGTTTCTTTCAGGCAGAAAGGAAAGCATCAAAAAGTTTAAAGGGTCCCTTGAGACAATTAAAAAGGAGATTGAAAGCGAAAATAAGAAAATAAGGGAGATTGAAAATAGATACGGAGTAAAAGAAGAGATTGAAAGAAAACTTGAAACGATTGAAAGAGAAATAGAAAGGATAGATAGAGAAATAGAGATGGTAAACCTTCTTGCCTCAATTTATGAGCGGATGCTTTCATGGATTAAAACCCAGGAAAGTATTGAAACCTGTCCGATATGCGGGGCAAATACATCAAAGGAGGGAATCCTTGCAAATATTCATTTGAGAAACGCAGAGGTGTCTGAAGATAGAATAAAGGAACTTAATGAAGAAAAAAGGAAAAAAGAAGAACAGATGAAGGAGTTGAAAAAATGTATAAAGGAGATTACGCTGATTGAAAAGAACATAAAGACCCTTGAAGAAAGAAAGGAAAATATAAGAAAAGAACTCACAGAGTTTTTCAAAGAGGATATTCACTATGCAACAGACCTTCTTAGTTATATTAACTTAAAGGAGAAAGAAACCGATGAGAAAATAAAAGAGATAGAGGAGCAGGTTAAAAACGCAGAGAAGATATTTACAGAAATTGACTGCAGATTGAAGGAGCTTGAAGGACTTTTAAAAATCAAGGAGTATGATGCTAAAATTAAAAATCTGCATGAAAAAGCAAAGAAGGTGATACAGGAGATAAAAAAGGTGGAACAGGAAAGCAAAGCATTGGTAAATGCCATTGATGAAATAGCGGAAAAATCAAAAGAACTTGCGAATTTAAAGACCAGGGAAGTATTTGAAAAGATAAAGGATAGGATATGCAGATACTTTATGGATATAACCCAGAGGACTGATTTTGAAGAGCTTTTCCTTGATCCTAATGGGTATACCATAAAGGCAAAAAATGGCGATGAGGAAAGACCCATAATGACATTTTTCAATCAGGCTGATATGAATGCATCTGCTCTTGCCATATTCCTTGCTCTTGCAATTCAAGAACCTGTACATAAACTTGGTTTTATAATCCTTGATGATCCATCTCAGAGTCTTGATTCAGAATACAAAAAAAGACTTGCAAAGGTGCTTGAGGATGTGATAGAAAAAGGAAACAAACAGGTGATAGTTGCAACAATGGACAGGGAGTTTCAGGAAATTCTAAAAAATACTCTAAAAAGTAAAAAGATTTTTTATTTAAAAAACTGGACCCCTGAGATTGGTCCTGAGATTGAGGTGAGAGAATGAGATACGAGACATACCGAGCATTGAAAAATCTGTTTGAGAACGTTTTGAATGGTAATTCCAGAAAGTACGGTCATGTGGTTCAGAATCTACTTAAAAAGGCTTTTGAGAAAAAGGGATACATGGTTGAGTCATTACAGCACGAGGGGATTGATTTGAAGATAAACAAAGGGGATAAAAAATTTATTCTGGAAGTTAAAACATCGGTAAAGACAACAAAGATAAACCTTTCTTCCCATGATATAAACAAAATTCAGCATGCTGAGAAGATGTATGATAATTACAAAACAGGTATTGCAGTACTTATTCTGCTTGAAACAGAGGAATGGATCTTTGGAAGGTTAAAAAGATATAGACCAGGCAATATATATCCATCTTTTGACCTTGATACAGAGGATTTTTCAATTTTAAAAGATGAAGTAGAAGATGTTTTTGAAGAGCTTGTTATTGAGGCAGAAAGAGAAAATTTTGACAGTTACATTTAAAAGGAAAAGTATGGAGATAATAACGAGTTTTTTATTTGGAAGTGTTATTGGAATTGATGGGAATAGTAGTTCTTTCAATTTTCCAAATGAAAGGTATAGGAAATGGGAGAGAATATGGGCAAAAAGATGAAAGTTGAAACTGCAGAAAAACTTTTTGAGAGGTTGTTTGAATACTTAGAAAAAGCGGATAATATAGCCGAGAAGGCAGATGCTGAAGTTTTGGAAGAGTTCTTTGATAGCCTGTTGGAATACATGGAAAAAATGGGTGATATAGTGGCATCTCCTGGAGAAGAATTTATTCCGATGAACTATTTTGAACTCACAATGGACCCATGGGTTCTTACATTCGTAAAAAGGCTCATTCCAAATCTTTTAGTATATTTGAGCAGACAGAAAGAGTTGTCTCTGAGTATTGATATTGATAAGGGAGTGGTTAAATTAAATAGGGGAAAAAAGAAGTTTACGATTGCCGAGATGATAGAGCGGATTTTGAAAATGGCAAACAGACCCCTCACTTTAAAAACAATAAGAGCAAGCCTCTGCTGGATGAAATTTGAGTTAATATCAAATAAAACAATTACATCGGTTCTTACCAAAAGCAAAAGGTTCAAAAAGTTTTCAGGAAAGAGATGGGGACTTTCAGAATGGGATGAAAACGAGTTTCCTCCTGTTGCAGAGGTTGAGATAGATTTTTATAATCATCAGAACAAAACCATAACCATAACTAAAGCACTTTCTGAAATAATAGGGGATAACCCCCAGGTTGAAGTGATTGATGAGTTTGAAAAGAAATATGTTTTTCACAGGGCCTCTGGTTATCTTACCGGAGTAGCGAGTTTCTTTAAGGAACATCTTTTGCAACCAGGGGATATGCTTCTCTTTACAAAAATGGATGGAAAGATAAGGGTATTTATATTTCCTTATGTTTACTATTCAAAATACTTTTATAGGGAACTTGATGAAAAGTATAACGAAACTGTAGCCTTTATTAGGGCTTTTAAGAAACTGTTTACAAAAGCTGAAAACAGAAAGGAGGATAAAAATGAAGGTGGTTCAATTTGATTATAATAATGGGATTCCAAGGGCAGCGGTTAAAATAGAAGATGAGAAAAAGTTAAAAGAATTTTTAAAGAAACTTCAAGAGATAGATTTTGAAATATATGAACCTCAACAGAGGGAGACCGGTCCAGGAAATGAACTAAAAGATTTTGAGATATACGAACTTCAGAGCTGGGAAACCGGTGCAGAAAATAAACTAAAAATAACCACTTTTACAGATATTATAGATAAAGTAACTGTAATGGTGAAATATAAAACATTAAAAAAACCTGAAAGGATATACCACCTTAGAGTTCCTGCTAAGGATTGGAAGAGACGTTATGCAGGACTTGTTCATGCTTTAAGCTGTGGAGAATTCCTTTCAAAAATGCAGATTTACACGCTTCTTCCTTTCAATATCCGGTTTGTGATTTTTTATGAATACAGTGCAGACATTCACAAGGTTATTCTGAAGGACCTCAGAGAGATGAAAGAAAGTATAAATAAAAAGGAAATTTTCAGGGAACTTCTTAACAATCCTTGCAAGGAGAGTTATTTCACAAACAGACTCAAAAAGGTAATGATTGATGATGCTATTCCTGTGATTAAAAAACTGAATATTGAGAAGGAAGGAGGAAATATCCTGCAATTACTTAACTCTCTGGGGGAAAAACTGTATCCTCTAATTGTACGCGAAGAGTTTAACTACATTTACAGAGTAAAAAGGTTAATAAATGCGATTGAGAAGTTACTCAATGTAGTAGAAACCTTTTTAACATTTATGGCAAAGGTATATAAACTAATGCCATTGGAGGAAAAAAGCTTTGATCCCAGTGTCTGTCCTGAGATGGTGAAGCAGAGAGAAAAGCTGGATAAGTTAATATCCTATAAGAGAATGATGAAAGTTATGCAGAAAATTCAGAAAAAATTACAGGAGCTCTCAGAGTATGTGAAAATACTGTTCGCTATCCCCTTCTTTTATAAGCCTTTCTGGATTATCACATTAGAAGATGATGTACTCTGCCCTGTATTTGTCAAAGCAGAGAATGGTTTTTTACTTACCGAATTCTGGCACTTTGTTTTAATGGATTTATGGAGCCACAAGATTGACCCAGAAGAAGTTTCATTGATTTTTAATCGCCTCAATGAAATTAGGGTTTTAAAAAATCTTGAGGTGTTTAGTCCTTTTGTTTCAAGAGATTCTACTCAAGATGACTTTTTTATTCTCCTACTCACATATGCCTCTGAAAAATCAATGAAAGCATTATTTTACCCGATAGAATGGGTTAGTGCATTTTTCAAGGTAAAATATTCATCATTGAAAAATCTGTTTTGATATTGAGCTTAAAGGTAATTCCAATTTGGTGCTTTTTGATTTCCTCTTTTTTCTGGAGTAGATGCTATCTGAGTTATCTGTTTCTACATATGGGTGTATTTTCCTGAGACAGGAAGGATAAGAAAGATAGGGACTCATGCCAGGAAGAAAAGAATGATGGGGTCTGATTTCACTTATGAGGATATGAGTATTGGTAGGTATAAAGAAAACTTTATCCCTAAAACTTTAAAAGAAGAAAAAGAGTTTTATCTTCTTGTACTTGTTCCTAAGGGAAAAAGTAATATTTCATACAGCAAGGTGGTTTTAAAGATTGATAAAAAATACATGCTTCCTGTAAGGATAGACTTTTACAGAAAAGGCGAAAAAAAGCCTTATAAAACCCTTTATCAAAAGGAGATTGAATTAATTGAAAATATACCGACTCCTAAAAAAATAATTATGAAGAACAACATAACAGGTTCTGAGACAGTGCTTGAAATAATAAGTGTTGATTACAAAACACCTATTAAAGATGAAGTGTTTACCTTAAGAGGGCTAAGAAAGGAAGGAGAGTTATGATTGTTTTTGTTTTTTTGTGCTTTTGGAGGATATTTTGAATATTATGGACAGATTATTTCTGTGAAAGACTCATTAAAGTATACAGGTTATGAAAGGATGAGTTTAAAAATAAAAGAAAGAACAGAAAATCTTTATTTCTTTGCAGAACCAGTATTCACCCATTATCATGGTATTTTGAAATATGATCTTTGTTGTTTTATTCCTGATTCTTTAATTCCTCCTGATTTTTCTCTTCCATTTGAATATAGATCTTCTGTTTATTTGAGAAATGCATTTTTAAGATGGAGGTTTTTATTTTTTGAAGCCCAGATAGGAAAACAGCAGATAGGATGGGGAACAGGATATGTGTTTAATCCTGAAAATGTTTTTCAAAGAAAAAACATAATTGACCCAAGTTATGAGCTTGATGGAATTTCTTTGTTAAGGGTAAGGGCTGAGCCACTGCCTTTATCAGAGATTGATTTTTTATACCTTCCTCCACAGGATACGGTTTCTGCAAATTATGGGTTAAGGTTTCATAGTTTGATAAAAGGGCTTGATTTATCTCTTGGTGGAGTTAAGAAAACAAGGTATGTTTCGGATTCTTTGTTTCTTTTAAAAGAAAAAGATGATAAAGGTATAATAGCAGATTTTGCAATGGAAG
>CAYQJV010000038.1:0-15677 GCA_964417925.1 uncultured bacterium
TAGGCTTGGTGGGCCATTACCCCACCAACTACCTGATAGGCCGCGGCCCCCTCCTGGGGCGGTAGCATGCAAAGCAGAGGCCACCTTTCATGGAAAGGGCTTGCGCCCTCTCCATTATATCTGGGATTAGCCCCAGTTTCCCGGGGTTGTCCCAGTCCCCAGGGCAGGTTAGCCACGTGTTACTCCGCCGTCCGCCGCTAGGACCTTCGAGTATAAACCCAAAGGTCCCCGCACGACTTGCATGGCTAAGACACGCCGCCAGCGTTAGTCCTGAGCCAGGATCAAACCCTCCAAGCAAAATCCTGGCTTCTCAGGCTAAACCAGGGACAAACTCCCAATTTTCCATAGAACCAATGCGTTATAATTATAATAAGTTTTTTCTATTTGTCAAGTGGTTTTTACCATCTTTTCCTTTTTCTAAGTCACACATGATCTAATCTTAAGTTTAACCAGAAATTATACCCAGCTCTTTGCCTATTTTTGAGAATTTATCAAGAGCAAAATCTAAATCATCTTTTGTATGAGTGGCAGAAATCATCACTCTTATTCTCGCTTCTCCTTTTGGAACTGTAGGATATCCTATTGCCTGGGCAAATATGCCATTTTCAAAAAGTTTTTTTGAAAATTCCCAAGCAAGCTTAGCATCTCCTATCATTACAGGTGTTATTGGGGTTTGAGTTTTTCCAGTATTAAAACCAATATTTTTCATTTCTCCCTGGAAATATCTTGTGTTTTCCCAAAGCTTCTGCACTAACTCATCAGATTCCTCAAGAATATCTACTGCTGCTATGCATGCTGCTACATCTGCTGCAGTAACTGCAGAAGAGAATAAAAATGGCCTTGCTTTCTGTCTTAAAAACTCAACCATCTTTTTGGAACCTGCTATATATCCCCCAACCACTCCAAAAGCTTTTGAAAGTGTGCCTATCTCTATATCCACCTTACCGTGTAATCCAAAGTGATCTGTTATCCCTCTCCCATGACTACCAAGAACTCCTTCTCCGTGTGCATCATCTACCATTACCATTGCATCATACCTTTCTGCAAGCTCCACTATTTTATCAAGTGGAGCTACATCCCCATCCATGGAGAAAACTCCGTCTGTAACTATAAGTTTTCTTCTTGCATTTTTATTTTCCTCTAATCCCTGAGCAAGATGATCTACATCAAGATGATTGTATATCACTCTTTTTGCCTTGGACAATCTTACCCCATCTATAATAGAAGCATGGTTCAACCTATCTGTAAAGATAACATCCTCTTCTGAGGGACATATTGCAGGAATGACGGCTTGATTACACACAAAACCAGATTGAAGTGAAAGGGTATCTTCGCATTTTTTAAACTTCGCAAGTTTTTTTTCAAGTTCAACATGTAAATCAAGGGTTCCTGCAATAGAGCGAACAGCTGCAGGGCCTACTCCATATTTTTCAATGGCTTCTTTTGCCTTTTCTTTCAACTTGGGATGATTTGCAAAACCAAGGTAGTTATTTGAACATAAATTTAAAACTTTTTTACCATCCACAATTATCCATGCTCCCTGGGCGCTTTGTATAGTTCTAATTATATTGTAAAGCCCTTGTTCTTTTAATTGATTTATCTCTTCATCTATAAAGCTTAATTTTCCCATCAGACCTCCTTTTTAATAAATTTACACTGATAATTACAAAAGT
The DNA here is from genome assembly GCA_964417925.1 of uncultured bacterium. Lineage (GTDB taxonomy): Bacteria > Hydrothermota > Tepidihabitantia > B3-TA06 > CAYQJV01 > CAYQJV01. Next base: position 1,674 of record CAYQJV010000038.1, read on the forward strand.
CAAATTTAATTGCTTAATTATTAATATCTAAAACAACTCCCTCCTATAAACTCTCTTATTATTGAATTTTTAGGCACAAGCTCTGCTGGAATCTCATGGAAATAAGAAAGAAACTCTAAAAGTTCATAAGCCTTTGCATGAGAGGGATGAGTAGGAGGAATACTTTTAAGCAATGGCATAGCAAACTTTTTTAAAACTGCCTGTTCATAAGTAAGAGCTGAATTAAACATCACATCTGCTTCTTCCTGAAATGGGAATATGTTTTTCTCTTCTCCTTTCCTTACCTTTGCCCACATGGATATGGTATCTTCGGGAAGATGCCCCCTATAAGCATTATCTCTTATTATTCTCCGAATAAGTCTTGTATCACTTGTGGATATTCTGTAATGGTCATGAATATTTAACTGAGTTAAAGCACTAACATATATTTTAAACTTTAAATGTTTTGGAACATGGGGAGTCAATCTTTCATTTAAACCATGAATACCTTCTATAATCAAAATTCCTCTTTTACCAAGTCTTATTTTTTTCCCAGAAAGAACCCTTTTACCTTCTTTAAAATTAAACTTGGGAAGTTCTACCTCCTTTCCGTCAAGAAGCGCAAGCAGTTGAGAATTAAAAAATTCAATATCCACTGCTTCAATGCATTCAAAATCATAATTCCCTTCTTCATCCTTAGGAGTTTTATCTCTCTCTACAAAATAATCATCTATTGATATAGAATGAGGTTTCCATCCATTTACTCTTAAATGGATGGAAAGTCTCTTAGCAAATGTAGTTTTCCCTGAAGCAGAAGGCCCTGCTATAAGAACAATTTTAGGAGGAAGTATTCTATGGGTTATCTCATCTGCTATCATTGCTATTTTTTTCTCATGCAGTGCTTCGGAGACATTTATAATGTCTTCTGCGTTTCCTTGTTTTATAAGTTCATTTAAACTCCCAAGATTATGAAATCCAAGAATTTCTCCCCATTTTTCATGCTCATGAAAGACAAGAAAAAGTTTCGGCAGTTCTACAAATGGAGGATAATCAGGATATGACCTTGCTACTGGATATCTAAGTATAAATCCAGGAGAATAATGCCTTAAAGAAAATTTTTCCAAGTAAGATGTTGATGGAACAAGAGGCCCAGGAATCCAATCTTCAAAATCTCCACAGATAAATATGGTAAATTTTTCTTTTTTAAGCGTCTCTATCAACTTTATTTTTGATAGATTTCCATTCTTCCTACAGATTTTTATTGCTTCTTTTTTATTTACCAATTTCTTTCTTATAGGAAGGTCCTTTTCTACTAATTCCCTCATTTTTTCTTCAATTCTTCTAACATCCTTTTTATTGAGAGGCCTATCAAAACGGAAGGTCAAAAACAACGCCTCACTGATAGAATGTTCCACTACGAGTCTACCTTCAGGGAAAAGAATTTTTGAAGCCATACAAAGAAGAAAAACGAGACTGTGTTCATAAATTCTCTCCCCTTCCTTTTCTCTTAAGGTAACAAACTGCATGTTTTCTGTAACTGGTACATTTTCTTGAAGTCCATATACCTTGTTTTCTATCCTTACCCCTACTATATCTTTTCTTTTACCTAATAAATTTTTCTCTGCAAATTCAAACAGCTTCATAGATTTCTTTTTCAATTGATGTAATGAAGGGTCTGTATCCTTTCACTTTTAATATAACTTCTCCATCATCTCTTCTCTGCTCTACCACACATCCTGCCTCATATATTACATGAATTATATCTTGTCTGCTTTCGGGTATTCTAAACTCCTTTTCCTCAATATAAGGAAGTAAATACTTTTTTATTCGTTCTTTAAGCTCATTTATTCCTGTCTTATAAAGAGCAGATACAAATACTGCATCTGGATACTTTCGTTTTAATCTTTCTTTAACTTTTTTCTCTATTATAAGATCTTCCTTATTCAACACAAGTATTGTAGGTATTTCCTTTGCTCCAAGTTCTTCCAATTGTTTCTTTACTATTTCTATTCTATCCTCCCTTTTTGGATGAGAAGCATCTGCAACATGAAGAATTAAATCAGAATCGGTAATCTCTGCCAAGGTAGCTCGAAAAGACGCTACAAGTTGTAAAGGAAGATTTTTTATGAAACCTACCGTGTCCGTTATGCACACGGGAATGTTCTTTTCTATTTCAAATACTCTTGTGGTAGGGTCAAGGGTAGAAAATAGACGAGAAGATACCCCCACCTTTGAATTTGTTAAGATATTAAAAAGACTTGACTTTCCTGCATTGGTATAACCTGCAAGACTTACCCTCAGAATCTTCCTCCTTCTTGCTCTCCTTATACTCCTTTCCTTTTCTATCTCTTTAAGCCTCTCTTTCAAAATCTTTATACTGTGCAATATTCTTCTTCTATCAACTTCAAGCTTTTTCTCACCGGGTCCTCTGGTTCCTATTCCACCTCCAAGTCTTGAAAGTTCCTCTCCCTTTCCTATAAGATGACTTAACCGATAGGTAAGCTGAGCAAGTTCTACCTGTGCTTTAGCCTCTGCAGTTCTTGCATGAATTGCGAATATATCAAGTATTAAAGCAGTCCTATCAATTACTCTGGCATTAAGTACCTGCTCAAGATTTCTAATTTGCGCAGGAGTTAAAGAATTATCAAAAATAACAAGATCTATATCAAGTTCATTTACCAGTGATTTTAAAAAAGAAAGTTTCCCTTTGCCTATAAAATATTTTGGATCCGGTTTTTCTCTTATCTGTAGGAACCTTTCCACCACTTCTCCTCCTGCAGTTCTGGTAAGACTGGCAAGTTCCTCAAGAGAATCTACTCCATCCCATCGTTCTTTAGAGCTTCTTACAACTCCAACAAGAAGAACTCTCTCCTTTTTATTCTCTTTTACCGACCACATAAAAAAATCTCTCCACTACAGTAATAGATGTTCCCACAATCATTATTAGAAGTATTATTTTTAAACGGTGAGGAAACAGTATGCATCCTATTCCCAGAAACAATACCCTAATTACTCTATCAAAGGTTCCTACACTACACTCCTTTCCAAGCCCCTCTGCCCTTGCCCGTAGATAACTTACCATTAGACTTGTAAAAAGAAGAACAAATAGTATGACCTTTGTAAAGCTATCCTGGGTACTGAGATATAAGCCAAAATAAACCATGAATTCAAAAAACCTATCCATAGTGGAATCAATAAATGCTCCTTTCTTTGTTACAAGACCTGCCTGACGGGCAAGCTCTCCATCTACCATATCCCAGAAAGAACCAGCAAGAAAAAGCACACCACCGAGTTTTATCATCCCTTTGTAAAAAAAGTAAAAACAAGCAATGGCAAAAGGAACGGAAAAAAGAGTTATCACAGTTGGATGTATATGCAATTTTTTAAGCAAGACTATAAGCGGTTTTATTAACCTTCTTGAAAAAAACCTAACTCTATTCCGGAGTTCCTTCCAGAACAACTACCACCTCTCCTTTTTTTACCACATTTTCAAGGGCCTCATCTACATGTGCAAGGTCGGTTCTTATTATCTCTTCAAAATACTTGGTAAGTTCTCTTGCTATTACTATTTTCCTTTGAGGTTCAAATATCTCCTTCAGGTCTTTCAAGGTCTTCTGTAATCTATGCATGGATTCATAAAATACTATTGTTTTTTTCCACGTTTCCTTTATCTCTTTAAGCTCCCTTTTTCTTCTACCACTCCTTCTGGACAAAAATCCAAGAAAGGCAAATTTATCGGTTGGAATACCTGAGAGCACAAGTCCTGTCACAAAAGCAGAAGGACCTGGGATTGCAGTAACATACACACCTTCCTTTATCACCTCTCTTATTAAATAAAATCCAGGATCACATATTCCTGGTGTACCAGCGTCTGAAACAAGCGCAACGCTTTTACCCTTTTTTATCATTTTTATTATCTGAGGGGTTTTCTCTTTTTTATTTATATCATTGTAAGATATCAATTTTTTTTTAATGGCATAGTGATTCAAAAGCTTCAAGGTGTGTCTTGTATCTTCACAGGCTATAACATCTACCTTTTTTAAAACATTCAAGGCCCTCAGAGTTATATCCTCCAGATTTCCTATAGGAGTACTTACTATGTAAAGCCCTGGCTTCACCAATCCAACTTATACTTAAAAAACTCAAAAAAACCAAGTTCAGATAGAGCAAATCTATAATCTTTAAGAGCATTTTTGAGCACCTCCATATGCCTCCCGGCAGAAAGAGGAGCAAGAGAATCAATAAGTTGGTTGAGAAACGATGCAAATCCTTTTACAAGGATATCAACCTCAACTCGTACATCCCCTTTTATGCGTAGGTCTTCGTTGAAATTTATATTTTCAAAAAAAGTAAACTCTTTAACAATGTTTCTTTTAACTATATCAACCAATCTCAAAACTATATTAGGTCCAAGGATGTTTCCAAACTCTCTCAATACCCTTTCCATAGAATTAAAAATCAAATCAATTTGAGAAGAAGTAGCATACTGAGTTTCTGAAGGAATCTCATTAAATACCCATAGCCTAATATTTTCTTTCCTCTCCCGGAGATAATGCCATAGGTCATCTATACCTGTCTTATTGTTTGCAAGAAAAACATGAAGAAATCTTCCTTCCACCATCAATACATAAGAATATTCATCTCTAAATGTAACGACAATAAAACCTGAAAATCCTTCTTGTTGAAGCCTTTTCATATAATCTTCAACATCGGTGATACCACCATCTACCTCCTCTGCTTTCTCTTTTTTAAATCCAGTAATTATAAGGTCCATTAAGGAATCCTCTATAAAAAACATATTAACTATGGAAGTATCCGTTTTTTCTATCTTTTCTTTTACTTTTTCAAGTGTTATTTCCTGAAAGCTATCAGATATTTTCCTCAATATTCTATAAAGTTCGCCTTTCTTAAAGAATAAAACATCTGAAACATCAGGATAATCTACTGTCATCACCATAGACTTTCGAAAAGCTCTGAGCTTTTTGGGCACCGAAAGTACACCATCAAAATTAACAAAATCACCCTTTACTGAAAAAAGTATTAATTGACCTCTTGGAAACCTCACTTATCCATTTTAAACCTAATTTGAGAATTGTCAATATAAATTTCTATCTTTCTTATTCCTTCATTCTCTATAAGAAGTTTTGCAAGAGGATTTTCTATTTCTCGTTGTATGGCTCTTTTTAATGGTCTTGCTCCGAACCGTTCATCAAATCCCTTCTCTGCCAAATACTCCTTTACTTCTTCATTTATTTTAACCTCTATTTTTCTTTCTCTAAGATTGCTAATCAAGGGAGTAAGTTGTAACTCAACTATCTTCTTTATATCCTCTTTTTTAAGCTTTTTAAATACTACTATTTCGTCTATTCGGTTTATAAATTCTGGTTTGAAATATTTTGAAAGTAAGGATATTAACTCTTCCTTCTCTATTCTCTCTTTTGTAATTATAACGTCTGTTCCAATATTTGAAGTCATAATTATCACTGTATTTTTAAAATCAACGGTCCTCCCATGGCTATCTGTCAATCTTCCATCATCAAGTATCTGTAGTAAGATATTAAAAACATCGGGATGGGCTTTTTCTATTTCATCAAAAAGTATCACCTGATAGGGTCTTTTCCTAACTTTTTCGGTAAGTTGACCTGCTTCCTCATATCCTATGTATCCAGGAGGAGCACCTATGAGTTTTGCTACAGAATGTTTCTCCATGTATTCACTCATATCTATTCTCAACAATGCATCCTCGGAATCAAAGAGAAACCATGCAAGAGTTTTTGCAAGTTCTGTCTTTCCCACTCCTGTAGGACCTAAAAACAAAAATGACCCTATAGGTCTTCTTGGGTCCTTAAGACCTGCTCTACTTCTCCTTATTGCATTACACACTGCTCTTACTGCTTCTTCTTGATTTACATACCTTGAATGTATCTTTTCTTCCATCTTTACAAATTTTTCCTTTTCATCCTCCAACATTTTTGAAATAGGTATTCCAGTCCATCTTGCAACTACCTCTGCAACATCCTCCTTATCTAATACATCATCAAAACCCCTTTCTCTAAACCACTCTGTTTTTTCTTTCTCTATCTCCTCTTTCAACTGTTCAGCCTTCTGTTTAAGCTTAGCAGCTCTTTCATAGTCCTGGATCCTTACCGCCTCCATTCCTTCCCTTGTTATCTCCTCCAGCTTTTTCTCCTTCTCCTTTATACTTTCTGGGAGTCTATAGATTTTTAATTTAAGCCTTGCACAGGCTTCATCCAATACGTCAATCGCTTTGTCTGGAAGATTTCTGTCTTGAATGTATCTTTGGGAAAGCCTTGCAGCCTCTTCTATTGCATCGTCAGATATCTTTATCCCATGGTGAGCTTCAAATCTATCTCTCAAATGTCTCAATATCTCCACTGTTTCCTCTATTGTTGGTTCTTTTACATAAACTGGTTGAAATCTCCTCTCTAAGGCAGAGTCCTTTTCAATATACTCTCTATAGTCTTTCAAGGTAGTTGCTCCGATACACTGAATTTCACCGCGTGCAAGAAAAGGTTTAAGAAGATTGGATGCATCCATTGCTCCTCCCTCTGCTCTTCCTGCCCCAACAATTGTATGTAGTTCATCTATAAATAAAATAACATCCTTTGTTTTTTTTAACTCATCCAGAACCCCTTTAAGTCTTTCCTCAAATTCTCCTCTAAATTTAGTCCCAGCAATAAGACTTCCCATATCTAAGGAAAGAATTCTTTTATTTTTTATTGTTTCAGGCACATCCTTCTTTACTATTTTCTGAGCAAGCCCTTCAACAATGGCGGTTTTCCCCACCCCCGCTTCCCCTATAAGCACAGGATTATTCTTTGTTTTTCTTGAAAGAATCTCTATTACCCTTTCTATTTCTTCTTCTCTCCCCACTACAGGATCAAGTTTCCCATCCCTTGCCAGTTCTGTCAAATCAACTGTGTATTTTTCAAGAATCTTGTATTTTTTTTCTGCATCAGGTTCAGTTATTCTATGCGTTCCTCTTATCTTAGCAAGTGCCCTGTATATTCCATCTTTTGTAATGTTAAACTCTGAAAAAACTCTATGTACTCCCCCTGAATACTCCTCAGCAAGCGATAGAAAAATGTGTTCTGTACCTGTGTATTCATCCTTCAATCTCCTTCTCTCCTCCTCTGCATTCTCAATCACCCTCTTTGCCCTTGGGGTAATATATATCTGTAATGTAGTTCCAGAATCACTAAAAACTTTGGGCTGTCTATCAAGTTCCTTCTCTACCCTCCTCTTCATTACTTCTGGATTTATATCCATCTCCTTCAAAATCATAGGAACAACCCCATCCTCCTGTCTTAAGAGCCCTAAAAGAAGATGTTCTGCATCAAGTTGGGTATGATTAAACTCCAAAACCGCTTGTTCTGCAATCTGCAACGCCTCCTTAGCCTTTTCAGTGAACCTGTCTATCCTCATATTTTAATTATAAAAAAAATTTCAAAATGTCAAAAATAAAATCTTGACTTTTTTATTTTTTTAAATAGTATTACTATTATGAAAAAAGTAACACTAAAAGAAAAAGTTGTAAGGTTTTCAATATCTATTCCTCCGGAATTTCTTACCTATTTAGATAAACTGGTTAAAAAAGGATATTCCTCTCGTTCAGAAGCCATAAGAGACCTAATAAGAGCGAAAATAGCAGAAGAAGAATGGAAAGGAGAAAAGGAAGTTATAGGAATTCTTACCATCTTGTATGATCATACTGTAAAAGGAATAGAAAAAAAATTAACAGATGTTCAACATGTTTTTTTACTTAAAATCCATTCCTGTTTACATATCCATCTTACAAAAACTGATTGTATGGAAATAATAATTTTAAGAGGTAAACCAGTTGATATAGAAAAAATGGTTGCAAAAATCGTGGGGGTTAAAGGAGTAAAGTATGGTAAAGTATTAAAAGTAGCAGGTGTAGAAAGATTACCATAAAAAGGAGGTAAAATGAACTTTTTAGTGTTGTGTATTTACCTACAACTCAACCAAGATACATTGAAAAAATACTGGATGGATGAAGTAATTATTACTGCAACAAGGTATAAAAAACCTGTAAAAGATGTTGTATATTCTGTAGATATTGTAAAAAAAGAGACAATAGAAAATATCAATGCCTATATGCTTACAGATGTTATTGAAATTGTTGCAGGTGTATGGGTTGAGAAAACCGGAAATTTTGGAAGGTCCGATGTTATAATAAGAGGATTAGGAGACAAAGGAAGAAGAATAATGGTGCTTGTAAACGGAAGACCGGTGAAAATGGGATTGTTTGGATGTACAGTTACCCATTCTTTACCCTTCAACAATATAGAAAGAGTAGAGATAGTAAAAGGCCCTCTATCTGTTCTTTATGGTTCGGATGCCTTGGGGGGTATAGTAAATATAATTACAAATACAGAAAACAAAACTAATCTTAAAATTTCTTATGGAAGCTTCAACACTTTAAGAGGATTGCTAACGCATGGAGCTTCTTTGGGACAGTTTAATTATTTCTTCACAGGGAGTTGGAACTTGAGTGATGGATATCAGGAAAATTCATCTTATAATGGCAAGGACTTTACAGGTAAAATAGAATATAAATTTAACGACCATGTATGGATAGAACTTTTTAGTAAGTATTTTGACGGAATAAAACATGAGCCCAAAAGAACCTGTGATCCAGATACTCTAATACCCACTGCATGGAACTGGTATAAAAGAGGAGCCTTTGACTTAACCCTCACAGCTGATTGGCAAATCACAGAATTATTATTAAAATTTTACAGAAACTTTGGAAATCATGAGTTTTCTGATGGATGGAAATCTACAGATTATACAAATGGAACTATCTTCCATATAAAGAAAGAATTATTTAAAAATTATTTTTTAATGACAGGTGTAGAATTTAGAGAACAAGGAGGAGAAAAACTCAGCGAACCGTATAAAAAATGTTCAAAAAAGGAGTATGCAGGTTTTGTATTTAATGACATAAAAATCACCCAGTGGTTTGGCATAACCTATGGTATTCGATATAACTACGATGAGTTCTCAAAAGGATGTTTATCTTTTACAGCAGGAAACGTATTCAATTTGAGTTCAAAAACTTACTTACATACAAATATAAGTAAAGGATTCCGTTCGCCTCAATTGAATGAATTATGTTTATTCCCTCCTTCTAACGAAAACTTAAAACCTGAGATGGTATGGAACTATGAAGTAGGTTTAGGACAAAAGCTAACCTCTAATATAGGCTTTGATGTAACAGGTTATTTGATGAAAGGTAAAGACCTTATAGAATTTAACCCAGAAACCTCTAAATTTGAAAATATAGGAGAGTTTACTTTTAAAGGGATTGAATTTTCTTGTCGTCTAGAAAATCACCTCTTAAATTTTTATCTTTCCTACTCCTATCTTGATCCAGGAGAAAAAACAAGGGGAAGAATGAAACACAAATTAAACACCCTTACAGAAATAAAAACATTTAAGAATGTTAGAGTATCCATCTCAGGTAAATGGGTAAGTAAATACTACGCCTCAGATAATCACGAAAATCGTATAAATGACTTCTTTGTGTTAAACTCAAAAATAAAATATCAAATCACAAAAACCATCCAGTTATTCTTTGCCTGTGACAATCTATTGGATAAGAAGTACGAAATGTATGTGGATATTCCAGGAGGTAAAGCAGGAACATATCTAATGCCTCCCAGAACTTTAAGTGCAGGAGTATCATTCTCTCTATGAGAAAAATATTTTTATATACTTTACTTCTTTTATCTTTTTGCGCTAAGGAAACATCTTCTTCTCTTAAGGTAGTGGCAACCACCTCAATGGTGGAATGTATATTAAAAGAAATAGGAAACGGAAAAATAGAAGTCGTGAAAATAGTTCCTGCATCTATGTGTCCAGGTCATTTTGATATTAAACCAGATGTTGCCAAAAAAATTCTCAATGCTAAAATTATTGTATGTCATGGATGGGAACCATGGCTTAGTAAATTAAAAATATTAAACAGTAAAGTTATCCTCGTTCCTATAAATGTAAAAGGTAATTGGATGATCCCTACTATTCATGCAAAGGCAATGGAAAAGGTAAAAAATGTTCTTGAGAACTTAAGTCCTGAAAACAAGAAGTTTTTTGAAAAAAGATATAATCACTATACAAAACGATTGGATTTACTTGAAAAAAGAGTTAGAGAAAGATGTGGAATCATTAAAGGTAAAAAAGTCATTGCATCACAATTTCAGAAAGAGTTTTTAGAATGGCTCGGTCTTAATGTTGTTATGTGTTATGGTAGGCCTGAAGAGATAACCCCAAGAACTCTTGAAATGCTTATTACAACGGGTAAAAAAGAAAATGCAGAATTAATTGTTGATAATCTTCAAAGTGGAACCTTCGGAAAAAAACTGGCTGAATCACTTAATATAAGGTATGTTGTGTTATCTAACTTTCCATTAGAAGGTTCTTATGAGAGAGCTCTTTTAGAAAATGTAGATAAAATAATAAATGCATTAAGTGATCATTAAATTAGAAAACTGTACCGTATTATACGGGAAAAAAAGAGTTTTAGAAAATATAAATTTAGTTGTTAAAAGAAAGGAGTTCTTAGGAATAATAGGTCCCAACGGAGCAGGTAAAACTACTCTATTAAAAATTATCAATGGACTAAAAAAAGTTTCCTCAGGTAATGTTTGGGTTTTTGGTAAATTACTAACAGCTAAAACCGAAAGAGAAATAAGGATGAAAACAGGATATGTACCCCAAAATGTGTTTATAGATCCCCGTTCTCCTGTTACAGTTGAAGAGGTGGTAATGATGGGAAGATATGGGAAGATAGGTTTATTTAGGAACGAAGATAAAAGAGATAAAATCGTAGTAAAGGAAGTAATGAAGTTATGTGGGATTGAGTTTTTAAAAAATCGCCCTGCAGGACAACTTTCCGGTGGAGAGAAACAAAAAATGCTTATTGCAAGATGTCTTGCTCAAGAGCCTGAACTGATTCTTTTGGATGAACCCACTTCAAATCTTGATCCCCAGGCAAGAAAGGAAATTATTAAGATAATAGAGAAAATACATACTGAAAAAAACAGTACCATCATATTTGTAACCCATCTACTTTCCCATATTCCCAAGCAATGCAAAAAACTCATCCTTCTGTATAAAGGGAAAATTCTCAAAGAAGGAGAAAAAAGAGAGATCTTGAGAAAGAAAGTCATTTATTCCATTTATGGAGCTATATAAACTTTTAATTACCCCTGTACTTGCCTCTATATTCGGGGGAACTGCATGCGGAATAATAGGAGTATGGGTTATCCTTTTAAGAATTCCTTTTATTGGAATAGCAATGTCCCATTCTGCATTCGCGGGTGCAATTATTGGACTTATTCTGCATATAAATCCTATGATTACCGCTCTTTCTTTTGCTACTATCACCTCCATGCTTGTAGGACCTCTTACTGAAAAATCAAAATTTGATCCGAACATCTCTGTAGGAATAATATTTTCCATGGTTCTTGGTCTTGCATTTGTAGGTCTTGGATTGATAAAAGGTCCTAAAACACAGGCATTAAATCTTATATGGGGAAGTATACTTCTTATCACCAAAAAAGATGTCATGTTTCTCTTTATTTCCTTTATTTTTGTCCTTGTTTTTCTTTTCTTATTTTATAAAGAAATAAAATCTATATTATTTCACAGAGAACTTGCAAAAGCATCTGGAATAATTGAAAAACAAATATTTTATTCAATTCTTTTTTTATCTGGTGTTACCATTACATTTAATTTAAACACTATAGGAGGTCTTTTGATCTTTAGTTTAATAATAAACTGTCCCTCTGCAGCCTATCAACTTACCTATAGGTTAAAACTTATATACATTCTCTCTGTAATATTCAGCGTAGGATCCTGTATTACTGGACTTTTTCTTTCCTATCTTTTTAACCTTCCTGTAGGGGGTACAATTATCGTAGTTTCAGGTATAATTTTTATTTTATCTTTTTTATTATCTCCCAAGAAAGATATTTCTCTAATGTAACCTCTATTACCCCGCTTAATAAAGTTTTCTAAAAAAATACTGGAATGAAATATCTGGATTTTACTTATTGCATTTTAACTTTTCCTTTACATACTCCACCAGACCGCCTTTCTTAACAATTTCAAGAACTTCTGGAGCAAGAGCAGGAAATTTAAATCTTTTTTCCTTTACCCTTATCTCATTTTTCTCTGTATCTATCTCTACTATATCCCCATCTTCTATTGCATCCACTGCATCGGGAGATTCTATAACTAAAAGACCATTGTTTATCGCATTTCTAAAATATATCCTTGCAAAAGACTTTGCAATCACAGCAGATATTCCAACATAAACAAGTGCAATAACTGCCTGTTCTCGTGATGAACCCATTCCAAAGTTTTTACCCGCAACAACTATATCTCCTTTTTTTACTTTATTCACAAATTCGGGATCTAAATCTTCAAAAGCATGTTTTGCCATTTCCTCAGGAGTGGTAATAGAATAAGTATATCTGCCGGGAAAGATAACATCTGTATTTATATCATCTCCATATTTAAAAGCTCTTCCTTTTATAAACATAAAATATTATACCATAAAATAGGCTTCTGTCAAAAATTGCACGAATTTTTAAACATTAATGGGAAGTCCGCAAAAAGCAGAATAAATTTTTAGACTTCACACAAACTGTAAAAGTACCAAAGCAAGTAGAGAAAGTCCAGAACCTGTTAAAAAAGCTATTTGAAATCCAAAATACTGCCACAGAATACCAAATATAAAACTTGCAGGGAATGCAGCTACTCCAACTGCAGTATGGTAAATTCCGTATGCTGTAGCTCTCTTTTCTTTCCCTACAATATCTGCTACAAAAGCTCTCAGCCCCCCTTCCACCATTGCATAGTAAAGCCCATAAACAAGAAAAAGCCCCCATATTTGCCATTTCTTAACAGCAAACGCAAAACCAGCATATACAATTGAATATACCACAAATCCTGCTGTAACCATTTTTTTTCTTCCTATTTTATCCGAAAGTATACCAAAAGGAGTAGCCAGTATAGCGTACACAAGATTAAAAAATAACCATAGTATAGGAATTGTATAAGAGGAGATACCTGCAAGATTAGCTCTTAAAATTAAAAATGCATCACTTGAATTACCTAAGGTAAAAAGGACAATTGCAGCAAGGAATATAAAAAACTTGGGAGGAACTTCCTTTTTCCATGAAGCTTCAATTTTTAAAATTTCTGTATTTCTTTTTTGTTCTTTAATAAATAAAAGAATCAAAGTCACAGCAATTAACCCTGGAATAAATGTAAAGGCAAACAGAGTTCTGTAATTCCCCCTTAAAAGAGGGAGCAATAAAAAAGCTACAAGAGGGCCTACTACCGCTCCTGCAGTATCCATTGCTCTATGATAACCAAAAGATTTTCCCCTTATTTCTTCAGGCGTAGAATCTGCAACTAAAGCATCTCGTGGAGCAGTTCTTATCCCTTTCCCTACTCTATCAAAAAATCTCAGAACAAGCACATGAAGAGGAATCTTTGAAAATCCTATAAGAGGCTTTGAAATCGCAGAAATACTATACCCAAATAGAATAAAAACCTTTCTCTTTTTTATCTTATCAGAAAACCATCCTGAAAACACCTTTAGTATAGAGGCAGTGGTCTCTGCTATTCCTTCCAGAAGACCTATAAAAGATTTAGAGGCCCCAAGTACAGAATAAAGAAATATAGGAAGTAAAGGATATATCATTTCTGTAGAGAAGTCTGTAAAGAAACTTACCAAACCTAAAATAAAAACATTTTTGGGAAGTTTTTTGTTCTCCGATTTCTGCATAATATAAAATAAAAAAAAATAGCGGGGGCTGGATTTGAACCAGCGACCTTCGGGTTATGAGCCCGACGAGCTACCAGGCTGCTCCACCCCGCAGTTGTATATAATATAAACAATTTTTACAAAATGTCAAGTTATTGTAGAATTCCATAACATTTTGGCCGCGAGGGGTTATTCTTTAC
>CAYQJV010000039.1:0-15286 GCA_964417925.1 uncultured bacterium
AGGGAATATATTGAAAAATCAGCCTCTCCGCCAATTATATAACCTCCTCTCATTCCTCTCACCTGTTTCAATTTTTTCATAAAATGACAATTTTTTGTCACAGAGCGGACACAAGAATCCAGGGATTGATTTACAATGCATTTGGAAGTATAGCTTAAGAAAATCAGCAAAAAGTTTCTTTCAAATTACTTCTTATACTTCTACACAACTTCAAGCCTAACCAAATATTATCTCACCTGTATATGAAACATAGGAAATTGACTTGATTTTCCCTTATCCTTACCATATATGTTTAATGATAAAATTCGACAAGAACAAAAGGAATTACATCTATGATGAAGTTGTGTGAGAGAGATAATAAGGTTGAAGCCAAAAAATATAGATATAGGCAGAAAAGGATCTGTATTAAAACTTCTTCAAATTTGAGGCTCTCATTTGCTCCTCATCTTCTTGAGAGCGGAATTGATTTAAGATATATTCAAGAGCTGTTAGGACATAAGAGTTCAAAAACAAGAGAAATTTAAACTCATGCCAGCACAAAAAAATCTTTCTGTAATAAAAATCCACTTGATAGCTTATTAGCAGTAGGTGAAAAATGAGAATAAAAAGAATAATATGCAGTAGTCGCCCAGAGGGAGGTATATGCGAACAGTTCGCATATACCTCTCATTTGGGAGCGTATCTGAACAGTTCGGATATGAATGAGTTAGTCGCCATAAAACACATAGGAGGTGTTAAAGAATGAAAAAAATAGATTTTTTAGGCCAACCATCACTCGCTCGATTAAGAAAGGAGATTGTAAATATATGCAATAGTTATAGTCATCCTTGGGACATATTGGCAGAATTGTGTCAGAATTCTGTGGACGCGATTTTGTTGTACAATCAAAGCTTTGGTGATATGCACAAAAAAGATCATTATATAAAAATTCATATAAATGCTCGTGAAAGGTCTATCTACATTAAAGACTCAGGAATTGGTTTTTCTTCACAAAGGTTTACTGAATTATTGGCTCCTAATGGTACAGATAAGGATGTGTTCCCTGATTTAATAGGAGAAAAGGGAGTGGGACTAACCTACACTATATTTATCTCAAACGAATATACAATAAACACAAAATCGATAAATGCACACATAGAAGGTAGAATAAAAAATGCTTCTTTATGGAAAAACGGAAAGATAAATGATTTACCATGTTTTGAAGTGGTTACGTGGGAAGAAGATAGTTTCACTCCAGAAGAGACTTATACACAGATTTATATAAAGGATGTTGAAAAAATTTATCCAGATGATGAAGATATTTTTTACCAAACTGTTGATATATTGGTGTATCTACTACGAACAAAAACTGCTATTGGTTGGCTTAAAGGCATTTTTGAAAATAGAAACTTAAATGTAAAGGTAGAACTGAAATTCTCTAACATTAACGGGGAAGAATTTTCGGTTGAAGTTCCCACAAAATATATGCTCCCACAAGAATTTGTTTCAAATATTGTTGAATTGGGCAAGCTTCAAAGCGAGGCAGCATCTTTAGATGATAGACAAAAAGCGAAAAAATTGCAGGGTAAAGCTATAGTAAAACAAGGCTCTGAAATGCGAAGCGGAAGAAAAATCAATTTTTATGCATTTTTTGCACCAAGCAGGAATTTATGGGTAGATATTAGTGAAAAAAATAAATTAGTTATTAATATTAATGGAGAAAAGAAGTATCTTTATCAAGGTGGTATATACGTTGGAGTAAAAGGTATGCCAATAGGGGTAGTAATAGAACCACCAGTTACTGGTTATGCTGGATACTGGCCTAACTTTTACATTATACTCGAAGATGATAGTATTACAATGGATGTGGGTAGGAAATCAATTCCAGGAAGAACCAAAGGAATTTTGAAAGAAATTGCTAAAAACATATTCCAAGAATTTATACCATTTATAAAATATACAACTGTAGATCCTGCAGTAATTGCAGGGACTCTTGCAACTATTCAACAATACGAAAAACAGAAAGAATTTGAAAATCTTCAAAAATTACCTGACATACAGATTGACAAGATAAATTATCTAAAACATCCCGATGGTCAAGAAGCGGGAGTAGTTGCATTATTCCATGAATTGGTTGCCTCAGGCCTTTTAAAAGGGTATTACACTCTGAAAACAGGGTACAAACAAACTTATGATTTGTGGGGTATATACAGAATTAAAAAAGAATATGTCAGTAATAAATTCCATCATTTAGCCAATGAGTACGGAATAATAGAGACCCCAATAATAATAGAATTTAAATATAGAGCTGAAGACATTCTCAATGATTTTGAGAAAAACATTAAATATTTCACGGACATCGATCTAATCGTGTGTTGGGATTTAGATGAAACTAAATTTGCAAAACAACGTGTAAGCGTTGAGCCATTAACTAAAAATGATACCTTCTTTTATGGGAGCAATTATAAGCTTATATGGTCGGGAGCATATAACTTGGGAACTGCAAGTGAAAAGCCTGTATTATCATTAAGAAAATTTATACAGGATTATGTGACAAATCAATAGTTTTATACGGCGACTAACAGCGGAGATACAACGACGGTACTTCGCACCGTCGCTCAAATTTCTCTTCGGGAAACTTCGTATGTTCCCAAACGTTATACGCCATGTCAAACAAAAGGGTGGTGAAATATGAAAAAAACAAAACGAGATGACTCAATAAAAATTCTTGTGGTGTTTTATTCCAAGGATGGCCATACAAAGAGAGCCGCAGAGATTATTGCAAATACCATGAATGCTGACGTTGATAATCTGTTGGTTCGGGGTTCGAGTCCCTACGGGCCCACGTTTTATTTTTGAGGAATTCCTAGGAAAATAAGACTATCTGCCAAATCTACTACCCTATTTCACCACTATCATCCACATCAATTTTTTCAAAAAATTAAAAATTTTTGGAAAAAGGAAGGCAAAAAAGGTGATGAACGAATTGGACCTACAGAAATCGTAATCTTTATTCTATTTTCTCCTCTTCAACTTCTACCCCTGTCTGATTGAGTGTTTCCCGTACTTTATCTTCATACTCTGTTTTGGTTAATTTTCCGCCACGTGCAAACAATTCTATTCTCAATTCTACATCTTGGAATTTCCTCCGTAAATACTGTGCCAGCCTTGCAATATCAGCTAATTTACCTGAAGGTACTTTTATTCTCAAGTGTAGAGAACCATATCCTTCTTCAATTTCTTCTTTACCCAACTTTTCTTCTACACCTTCTGCTATAGCAAATTTTCCCTTAGTAACTTCTTCTTGCGGTGTCGATACCTCCTCTTTTTGTTTTTCGCATAAATCTGCATGAATCAATACTTCTTCCTCTGAAAGTTGGGGAGTACACTCTTGCTTGAAATAGGAGCATACAACTTCATTATCCCTTACATAGCCTAACCCAAAAAGTCCCTCTTTTACCCCTATTCTTATGCCGTATATTATCGCCTCTTCTGATATTAATCTTAATTCGCCCGGGGTTTTATAAAAAGCCTCTAAAATTTCCCTGATTCTTATCCACTTTCTATTTTTAAGATATTTTTCATTTATAGCAAAGTGCGAAAGTTTCTCAAGAATTTCATGTTCACTTCTTAATCTGTCATAAACTTCTAAATCAATACTTAACTTTCCGCCTATAGGCATCCCTAGATCGATAATTTTGACATCCGCTTTGGAAGAAGGTATGTATAGTAATCTATAGTAAGATCTCACCATTCTTAAAGCATCCTCTTTATATCTCTTGATATTCTCTGTAATAATTCTTTTTTTTGTATCACTAAGCAATAAGTGCTCCATATTTTTATATAGATCCTTCCATGCAATAAATTCTTTGATAAAAGTTCTAAAATTAACTTCTTCTGACTCCTTGGGACACAGGAAAAACAATGTATTTCTATATACACGGGGTCTTTCTCCATAATTATATAGAAATTCTTTCACCTTCTCCGGGTCTTTTAACACTACCAGCTTCAAATCTTTTGAATCTGGTACATCTGATGGATTGGATGGCCAAATAAAAATTTTAAATTTCTGTCTTGAAAAAGAATTATGTAATATATTTTCCTCTTCGGATAAGATCTCCGTATCTCCTATAGATTCGGTTTTCTCTACTATTTTTTTCTTCAAATTCGGCTCTGTATTGAAATATAAACCTTCATCAGCCAGATAAAATAATTTTTCTCTCAGTTTATTAATAGTTGTATCAATTATACTACTAGGTAAACCACAATCTACTGAGGAAATCTTAATTTCTTGAATGGTCCCACCCCTTTCCGGACCTCCTGAGAATGATAACATAAAAATCGTAGTGGCTGTACTAGTGCCAAGGCTATAAGGTCTGTATGAATCTCCCAACTCTTTATCTACTTTTTTAGCACCTGAGTCCGGTGATATAATATCATGAGCAATGACTGCATCATATTCTGGACCTATGTATTTAAGTAATTCTCGTCTAATATCTGAGTCAGCCAAATCGAAATCGCCTAATCTTATATAGGGTCTCTGTGTATTTTGAAGATTAAAAACTACAAGTGATAGAAGCCTTAAGACACCTCTGGTTCTTTGAAAATTTGGGATAGAGCCCCATCTTTTGTAAAGTACAGAAATAACTTCAGGTTGAAATGGATAACTTTTAAGGAATTGTTCTCTATATGAATAACTTTCGTCTTCGGGGATAAGACCTTCTTTTGTGGCGTAATCTACAAATTCATTCACTACCTTTTCGGCTTCCTTTTCATCAACATAGCTAAAAAGTCTCTGTTTTATAACCATCTCAATTTCCTCATCTCGCACAGGGGTATAGACTTTTTCTATTCTTCCAAATACTTTCTGGAGTTGCTGAAAGATTCTCTCGGCAGTTTCATCGAAATGCTCCAAGGAACTTGAGGCCAAAGTAACTACCATTAAAGAATCCCCAAGAGCAGAAACAGCTCCAGATAACTCTTGTAAAAATACTAGAGTCTGTGCGGCTAAATTGGAATCCCCAATTTTTACACCTGCAGCCTTGGTGGCATATGACAGGATTTCGTCCATTAAGACTATTAGCGGTCGGTGATTAACAAGGAGTTCGATAATTCGAGCTTTACCTGGAGATATATCCCCTTTTAGTTTTGAGACAGACCCTGAAAGTTGGCTCTCTATCTCTTCCCAAAGTTTTGTAGTTCTTGGATCAAGAGCCAGTCCATCCAGAACTACGACATTAGTATTCCACTCTTTTGCTTTATGATAAAGAGCAATTAGCCCATGAGTTTTACCGCCTCCGAAAGGTGTTTGTAGCTGAATTACGGAATCTCCACCCTGACCCTTAATTCTTTTAAATGCAACATCAATTAAATTTTTCAATCCCGCTGTTAAGTATGTTTTTCTAAAAAACACATCTGGGTTACCGTATTCTTTGGGAGCCTGTCCTTTATAAACTCTCCATAAATCAGCAGCAAACACGTCCATCTCAAGTTTTCCCTGTCTAATATCTTTATGGGGCCTTGCTATGGCGACAAAGGGTTTCATCAAAACAACCTCCCTGTTTTATCAGTATCTTTTAACTCCTTGATTATTCTCTCTTTCCCTGAAAGAAATCCATCAAGGAGTCTTTTCTCTTTACTATCATTAGATAATGTCTCTGATATTGCCTGCGCAACTCTATAGAAAGCATCCTTTTTACCATATCCTGTTTCAAAGAGAATCTGATTAATTTCTTCTCTTCTACCCTTTTCCCATAATTTTAACACTCTATGAAGAATATCTATCAATTCATCTGACTTCTCAAGTTCATCTAATTTCCGTTTCTCTGGTCCAAGAGCTATTATAAATTCTTTTTCCTTTCGAACAAAACTTTTATTCCATATTTTTTCCAAACTAATACCCACACTCTGCGCAAGTTTCCTTGCATCATCAAAGTGAACCCTTGCCTCGCCATAAGTCCATCTCCAGAGGATGTAAAATCTTGTAAGTGGAGAAAGTTCACCAGCAATACCGTTATGAAGTATCTGCCTAACAGTGTAATCTGTAACGATTTCACGCACATACTCAAGAAGTTTATCTGTTTTAATTACATTCCCTTCATAATCCATAACTTTTTTGTATTTCCCGAATATCTCTATGGCAGAACCTATAGCAGCTATTAAGTAATCAGCACCGCTCACCCCTTCTTCCCACAGTTTCTCAAGTTTTTTATAAATATGCTGCTTTATCTCCTCTTTGACTTCACTAAGCCATCCTGTTTCAATCCTTCCCATCTTTCGGCAGATGAAGTAGATTGAAGAAGCTAAAGCAGCAGATTCTCTTGCTCTTAGTCTCGCCTTCATTTCGGTATCAATGGGCCATGAGGCAGTTACAACGAGTCCTGAATCCAGAAGAGAATTAATAAGTGTCTCCCATCCAGATGTTGATTTATGGGTATAAACAATAGTTGCTATGCCATTTGGCTTTAAAACTCTGTAGATTTCCTGAAAAGATTTTTTGAGCATATCTTCAAAATATTTCTTTCCTGCTTTAAATCCTCCCTCGTTGTGCGAATAAGCCACTATCTCCTTTGATTTTGGTGTTAGTGGTGTCATAAAGAGTTCTGGATATAAATCACCAATACTCCTTTTAAGCCAGACATAAAAGAAATCCGAAAGATAGGAATAGGGCACATTGTCGTAATAAGGCGGATCTGTAAGAACGGCATCAAAGTAGTTGTCAGGATAGGGAAGTTCTGTGGCGGAGGATTGCTTAACCTGTGGTATCCTAACAGGCGGAATCTGAGATAGGTGGGAGATTGTTTCCAGTAGAGGCTCTAAATCCCAACGGCCTCTTGAGTTGCTAAAAGGATTTACTTCTCCAAAATCCCACACCATACCCAAAGCCTGCCTATCAAATATTCTTTCAAAAGATAAAGCATCACTTCTCCATCTTGTTAAATTTGCTAAGTATGTAGCCAACCTATTCACTCCCAGCCCCAAATAACTCACCACCGCCTTTGCATACTTCTCATCGTATCCTTCCTCAATCATCTTTTTGTAAGCCATCCTCACCTTTTCGGTGAAGGTAATCAAAGCCAGTTTCTGGCGAGAGTTGAAGAGGTCGCCCCAGGAGTTCATACCATAAACCCATACATTTATCACGCCGAACGTTACGGGCACTCTTTTCAAAGGTTCGTCCGGCACTGGGTCAATTCCCCATTCTTCCATCAATTTTGCTCTTTTTTCTTCAAAGTATTTTTCAGCCTCTTTAAAGGTTTTTAAATCCTTATCAGTTGCCAGCCTGTATGTTTTGCCTTTTGTTCCTGGCTTGTGGAGGACAACGGCAACCATCCTCTCTCTTGCTTTTCCTTCCCGAAAGAGTTTTCTCGTTGTATCTGCATCAACCACATTTCCACAAACAGGGCACACAGCTATTGCCCTTGAAACGGTACCTTTTGATAGGTCAAACCCATCTGGCATTTTCTCATAGCCATCTCCGACAACCTTGAACTTGACTTTTTTGCCTTCAACATAGGGATAAAGGGCAACTTTTTTGTTATTTTTCTTTGCAAGCCAGAACTGTCTCATAAGGGGGATTTCTGCTCCACAGGTGGGATTTTGGCATGGAATAATCCTTGCCCAGATGTAGCCTACAGGTATTGAGCCGTCTTCATCAGCGGGATAAAACTTTCCAATCTCCTTTTTTGCCTCTTCTAATACCCAGTTTCCCCATTTTTTTACATCCTCAAGCAATGGATTTTTTATCCGGCTCTTTAACAGTCCCCCCTCACCTTTGACTTGTTTTAGCTTTCCATACTTTTGGGGATACTCAAGGGTACATTTTAAGATAAGGACGGCAACAGGATTGTAATCTATAGCGTGAGTTTCACATCCAAGTCTTAAAGTTTCGAGAGGTATAGCTCCTCCACCTGCAAAAGGATCGAGAACCCGGGGTGGTTTTCCACCATTTGCCTCGAGGACCTCTTTCCTCACCCTCTCAATTACATCTTTATTCAGAGAATTTTCCCATTTAGATAGATCTACAATGAACTTCGCTTTATCTTTCTTTTCTTGCTCGGTTTCAGGGACAGGAATTAGCGCAGCATAGGAGGTAGCCCTAGAAGATGCAAGGGGACGGCGTGCCCACCAGATGTGGAGAGTTGATATGTGTCCGTGCCTTATGTTTTTTTCCTTAGCGGAAATTTCACTTATTTTTTTTACCGGGAAAGCTTCCTCAATGAACCTTTTGTCTTTTATCTGCATTTCACCTTCTCCTTATCCATTTGTATCCTTTGCAAGTCCACTTTGAACCCTTTGAGCCCTGCTTTTCCATTGAGAGGGATCAACTATAAACCTAACTACTTCAACCTTTTCTTCAGGATTGAGACTCTCGGCTGGGTTGTTGATGATGTAGAGGGTTGGATTGGTTTTAGCATTTGCCACTATATAAAGCCAATATTTCTCTTTGAATCTCGCGGCCTTGAACCATTCGTTTCGCGTCAAAGCTACCTTACCCTCATCTGCCCTTGCTTTTACCTCTATATAACGAACCTCTCCTCTACCTCTTGACCTTATATCGAAACCCAAGTTCTGTTTAGATACATCTTCAGGGATTCTTCCCTGTTCTTTTTCAAATCTCATAGCTATTTCCATTCCGATCTTTTCTATCTCTTCAGAGGATGAAAACTCCCTTATTTCTGGCAATACTCGAATTACACCAATTATTTCTGGCATAGACATTGTCAAACTCTTTTCTTGCTCTATTTCCTTTTGTAATTCCTGATAAGCCTGTTCATACTTCTTTTTTTGCTCCTCTTTGTTTCTAATAGGAAGGTCCACTTTCTCCCCTCTTTCCTGTCTTTCATACAACTCTACAAGTTGCGCATCGAGTTCATTTATTAGATAATCAAGCGATTTAAGACCATACTTTCTCTTTATTTCGCTTTGCTTGATCCTCTCTCCCAACAGCTGCTTCTTGTAATTCTCCAGAACTTCTATTGAAGCACTCTTTATCTTAACTTCATCGGGAATCTTTTCTATTTGCTTTTTCTCCTCAGACGGAGCCAAATCCCACAAAATAGAAGGGTTTATCTCTTTCATCGTTATTCCATCATCGTATATACCAAAGATTTTCCTACCCACAACATTCCCCTTTCCGTCCCGAATTTCACCCTTAAGAAACCATATAAATCCGTCATAAATACCTGAAGGATCTAAGAACACACTACCTCTCTTTGAAATATCAAAAAATTTATTTTTAACCCATTCTAAAACCGCTTCTAAGAGAGGATGCCCAAATGATACAAACTCTATTTCAGGATTATCAAAGGCAATACTTTTATCAAATGTCACTTTGGGATATTTTTTCATTAGTATTCCAAACCTGTTTTTGAAAACAACATCCTCCGCTATTCTTTTTATCTCATATGGAATAGAATCAATAGACAAAATTCCGTCTTTTAGAATACGGAACTTACCGCCTGCTTTTAAAAAGGCCTTTTTAAAAAACTCTTCTACATACTCTGGAATTAATCTATATTCTTCGGCTTTCTCAGCAAATTCTTTCATTCTCGTATAATCTATATATCTTGTTGCAAGAGATTCACCCAAAATTTCTTTAATTCTGGATAAATATTCCTCATCCGGCGTTATATCTATTTCTTGAAGAATCTCATCCATAGTTTTCGTATTTGTAATAGCATCTATAATAAGCTGGTATAAGTTCTTGCCATAAAAGACATCTCCAATGACATCAAAGACCTTATCACTCCCCAGCTTCTCTTTTATTTCCTCAAGTTTTTCAAAGAGCCTGGAAAGTACTCTTCCCTCTGCAGTATCTTGTGCCACAAGGTTAAAAATGTAAACGTCTTTCCTCTGACCGTATCTATGAATTCTCCCCATCCTCTGTTCAAGTCTATTTGGATTCCAAGGTATGTCGTAGTTTATCATAATGTTACAAAACTGCAAATTTATACCTTCACCTGCTGCTTCTGTAGCCACCATAATCTGAGTTTCGTGTTTAAAAATCTTTTCCGCTTTTATTCGATCATCTAGTGACATTCCACCATGTATATAATTCACGGAATATCCCCAAGACCTTATCTTGTTAACCAGATATTCAAGGGTATCTTTTGACTCTGTAAATATAAGAATTTTTTCCTTACCGCCAACTTCCTTAATTTTTTCAAATCCTGCTTCGATTGCTTTCCTTAACTCTTCTAATTTCTTCTCTTCCTCTTCCTGGATTATCTCCTTTGCCATACTTATCAAATTGTTTAGTACGTCTATCTCTTTCTGAAGTTCTACTGGGTCTCTTGCAACTGTGACTCTTTCCCATTCTTCTTCTTTCTCCCATCGTTCTTTCTCCTCAAGATCGTCTATAGCTTCCAAATCCATAGAGATTATTTTTTCTATTTCCTCTTCTATCTCACCCCTAAGAAACTTCTCCAGTCTCTCTTTCCTCCTTTCTAACGATTTGAGAAGTGCATATGTGCTAGATGCCATTCTTCTCTGCAGAATTATTAGAGCAAATGCGATGTTACGTTTCTTATCACTTCGTAAGGCCCTGTTATATTGCTCTCTTATGTAACTAGAAAGACTGGCATATAAGTTTTTCTCTCTCGCTGAGAGCTCAAATTTAATAGTCTTGGGGAAGCGCCTGGTAAATATAGGCTCTCCTTTAAAATTTTTTAAATCTTCCTTCAGTCTCCTTATAAACAAAGGATTATCTTTATTCTTAATGGATTCCTCTATCATTTTTACATTCGCGAAAAATCCTGGATAAAGAAGATCTAAAAAAAGTCTAAAATTTTCAGGGTCCCCTTTGTGGGGCGTAGCAGTCAAAAATAAAAGATGTACAGCAGTTTGGGAAAGAACTTCCCCCAATTTGTACCTCTGCGTTTTCGAGAGTTTATTTCCATAACTGTATGCTGCCATTTTATGTGCTTCATCTACCACCACTAAGTCCCAATGGACAGCCCTCAAAGTTTGAAGTATATCATCTTGTTTGGCAAAATCAATCGAGGTTATAATCTGGTTATTCCTCTCCCAAGGATTTTCTCCATAATGTGCACTAAAAACATTTCTATCCAAAACAATAAATCTTTCCTCAAATTTTTCCTTCAGCTCTCTCCTCCACTGATCTTTCAAATGCCCAGGAACAACTATAAGAATCCTCTGTGCAAGTCCCCTAAGCTTAAGCTCTTTGATAATTAAGCCCGCCATTATTGTTTTACCCGCACCAGGATCATCAGCTATTAGAAATCTTATCCTTGGTAGTTTAAGAACATATCCGTATACTGCCTCTATCTGAAATGGGAGAGGATCAATCTTTGATACATTCATTGCTAGGAGAGGGTCGAACAAAGATGCATTTATATATCTTTCTCCCTCCAGTGCCAAAAAGAATTCCTCGCTGTCTGCACTAAAATCTATTAAATATTCTCTAATTGATATTTTCTCAAGCATAGAAGGGTCTAATAACTGATCAATATAAGTTTTGGAGTTAATTGATGCTCCAATAATATGTATACGACCATTTAGATTCTCGATCTTTTTAACTTCAACAGGTTCAGGCCAAAACGGCCCTTCTATAATCATTCCCTCTTTGAGCATTGTTTAACTCCTTTTGATTAATATCCAAAAGGAACAATATTACGGAATTTCGTTCCCCAAATGACAATATAGCCGAATTTAGCTCTTCATTCAAACACATATTGTTACTCTAATTTTAATCATGATACTAGCTATGTTCAAGAAAGGGGAAAACCAGATCTCTTTGAGGAGAGCGTGCTAATATCCAGAAACTACACAATGATTCGAGTGAATTTTTCATTATATAACTTCTTATACTGTCTCTCCAGGACTTTATCTGTATCATTTCTTAAGGCTTAAATTACAAAAGATTGCAATTTTATACCGTGCATTTCCTGGTTTGTGAGTGATGGTTTCTGGTATTGTACGAAGGCAAAATCTTACAACATAAAACTTTCCAACCAAGGTAATCAATAGTTCTTTCAATGTCTTTCTGAAGAAGGATACTAAGAAGCTTACTAGGTAACGTTAATCTCTTTTCCCTTTGAGTCGCACCAATCCGTTTATGAATCTATCTACCTCATCTTCTCCATTGAAATAACCAGCCAAAGTACGTGGTGCGCCTTTCCAAGGTTCGTATTCTTTACAATCTGGGGGTAGAATTTGCATTATTTAACGCATTTATACAAGATATTACTCTCTCCTATCTCCAAATTTTAACATCTTATCAATATCACTAGCTAGTCTACCTATATGCGAAGCCAGTGAGGATTGGGCTGAACGTTGGCAGACCGTATACCCTCTATTAGGCAAAGATAAGGAGGTTATTAGATTTCTCCGAATATATCCACCACTTTCTGTTTTAACCTTTGATCATCTATTGAAAAACGTATCAACGTCTTTTGCTCCCTTGAAAATTCTTTATAATCAGCAAAGAAAAACAAAACATTTAACAAATTGACTATTGTGCTCATTTTTTTTATACTGTTCTTTAAGTAGTTCAGCATATCAATTTGGGGACCTATCTCATCTATATAGTTTATCAATTCAAAGTATTTCTTATTTGTTGCATGAATAAAATTAGATAGATTTTTATATTCTTCATCCCAAAGTTCTATAGCCTTCCCCACTAAATTCCGTAAATTGTTTGAATTATACTTATCGCGATACAGCATTTCAAAAGGATATGTGCACAAGTAATCTTTCAATTCTTTAGTCTTTTTCTTATACTCTGATAATATATTTTTCTTAAAAAGTTCAATAGGGTGGTCCTTATAATATAAAAAAGCAAGAATATTTTCTAGAGAACGCCTAATCAGAGCGCAGGAGGCTAACCTAAACCCCAATGTACCCAATATAATTACTTGATTTGTGTTTGATACAATTTCTCTGAGATAATCTATCGAATCATTAGAGAAAATACTTTGATTGTTAAAAAGGTTATTAATCCAAATTTTAATAGAAAGAGAGCTTTTAATTACTTCGTTCCAAAAATCATTAAAATAATCCATTTCTACCCCTACATAGTCACCAAAATTCTCTTCAACATATTTTCTTACAAACTCTATTTGTTCCTGTATGTGTCCTTCAACTGACATTCTCACCCACCTCCCTTATAATGGTCAAAGAATTCCAGCCATCTGTCGACAAAATTCTTTTGTTTAAGAGGAGTCTTTGCCTTTAATGTTTTTGTGCTATCTTTTAAAAATTCTTTTAATGCATTCAGGAAAGTTACAATATTTTTCTCGTCTTTCTTTGAAACCTCAACAATTATTATACCTATAATCTCGCTTCTGCTCTTATTCCCTTTGGGAAACTTAAAATCTAGAGATTTCTCAGCAAACCGTATAAGATCTTCGTTTTTGGGAAATTTTTGTCTATCTACTAGAATGGAAGGCAAGATACCTATAAGCTCGGTCATTTTAGTCTGATGGTCTTCTTTCGTGCGGCTATTTTTAAGAAGCTCAAATAATTCATTTTTTACTGTGTTAAGTATATCATCATTCACTCTGAGAAAATCGGGAATTTCTTTAGATGTTCTAGCTAAAGAATCCAGCATATCCAATATTATGTATATTATATTCTTTGTTTCCTTCATCATTTTAAAGCCTCCCTCTAGTCATTAGCTCTTCTGTAATTTTAATCATTTGGTTTCTCAGTTCCTCATCACCTAAATCAATTATATATTGGGACCGTGCACTTCGCTGTTCCGGGGAAAGAGCTCTTGCAATCTTTATCCTGTATTTCAGTTCTTCTCCAAAAAGTTTGTTTCTCCATTCTGTTTTCTTTTCAATTTGTTCTTTGACTTCTCTATATATTTTCCAATCGGGTCTAACCATAGTTAGAATGATCCCCAGAAATTCCATATCTCTCCCGAATTCTTTTTTTAACCTGTCAATATAATTTTCCAAAAGAGGTAAACCAAAAAGCGATAAGAAGTCCGGCTTCATAGGTACCACATAATAATCAGATGACAATAATGAGATTTTCGTATATGCAGATATAGTCGGTGGGGAATCTATAAGAATAACGTCATATTGTTTTCTGTAGTTATCTTCTATGTATTTATTGAGTCTAAAAGGACTATCATCCAAATTTATGGTCATTATAAGAAGATGAGAAGGAACTATATCAAAATTTTGTGAAATCGTGAATACGGGGTTTATATCTAATTTTTCTTGTTTTTTTAACATCATAGAGGGCAGTTGGGCTTCATTGGATAAAATCCCGTATATCGTCCTTTGGTAATTTTTTGTGATTTCACGCACTTGATCATCTCCCAAAGTATATTGGGTAGCGTTCATTTGTGGGTCTACATCAATTAAGAGAACCTTTTTATTAAATATCCTAGATAATGTATACCCAACATTCACAGCCAATGTGGTTTTACCAACTCCCCCTTTCATATTTACAAACGCTATTATCTTCCCCATCTTAATATCTCCTTTTATTTTTACTTACTTATATGCGCAATGTTCACCTTATGCTTACCCAAGGTATATACAATACCTCACATATGTATTTAACATTGCCACTTTTCATCTAAGCTACTAATGATTTTATAAAGTAGACAAAAGAAAAATTCAATAAGATCTCATCAGAAAACAACTTCCAGCGAGAAGTCTTTTGAAATTCTGTGTATTATGCAACTTCATAGAGCCTCATGGGCAAAATAGGAATCAATACTGTTACAACCTTAATCAGTAAGTAGTGGTTTTTGTCAGTATACGAAGCCAAAATTTTTCAGTATACAACTTTTCAACTAAGGTTATCAAGAGTTTTACAATACATTTCTTCGAGGAAGGATTTAGAAAGTGCATTATGTTATCATACCACTATCCTGGTCTGTAAGAGAAAGTTCCACGGCTTGTATGAAACCAAAATTTCACAGTATACCATCTCCAAAACCAGGTTGTCAAGTGTCCTTTCAGATGCTTTTTCTGAGGGATGTAAATGAAGTCTGCTATGTTAATGCATCAAAATGGCGGTTTGCAAGAACTGATTTTTAAGTAGTGCATAAGGGCAAAATATCAAAGTATGTCATGTTTCATTCGAGGTTGTCAAGAGTGCAGGGTAGCTCTCTTTCAAAAGGGAAACAGAGGTAAATTTAAAATCTTACCGCATCAACACTATAGTGTGCAAATAGTACTTCATAAGCTAAGTATATACTTTATTTCAATAATATAGACTACTGCAGCTTCTGTCCTCGTGTTGTTTCCAATATAAGATAATATCGAGACCTATTTTCTCCTCATTTTGACCAACGGATTCTCGATCCGTTGGTCAAATAGGG
>CAYQJV010000040.1:0-14146 GCA_964417925.1 uncultured bacterium
ACAGGGATGAATGTAACTACGAGGTGTGGATTTGCATTTGCTTATGAATCTTTTTCCAGCAGAAGTGCGAGGGATTTTATGGAGAGGTTTATGGGGGTTGTGCGGTATAGGATAGGTTGACAATGGTGTAGAGGGGGTTGGTGGATATTTTGAAAGGTTTTTAGAGGAGATGAGTATTTAAGCTTCATAATTCTCTTGGGAAGTTGTCACCGTTAAATACTTTTTAGAGAATTGGATGAAAGATAAAATGCAGTCCAATATGTTATGGAATTCTACAATTTTCTTGACAAAAAAAAACAAAATGATATAATCAAGAGATGAGAATTTCCAAAAATATATTGATTTTGGGGATTCTTTTCACAAGTGTTTTATTCAAGGCTTTTTCACAACCTGGAGAGTTATATGGGTGTTGTTGCCTTATGCCCACTGCAGGGTGTCTCATAGGGATGGCTATGAGAAGGGATACTGTAAAAGAGAGAATAGCAAAGGAGAGATGGGAAAAGATAAAGGATTTGCCCTGGTATAGGAAATTGAGCTTTGGGATAGGGTATTCTGGAGGGGTGTGTTATACAGGAGAGGATTTAATGAAATATACAGACTGGGACCCCCTGGCTTGGGCAAATCCTACATATTGGACATACTGGCTCAATTCCATAGAGGTAAGTGTAACTTATCCTATGAGCTGGAAATGGGGAATTGAGGTGGGGATGGGATATGGATGGGCGAGGATACAACCAAGCGAATATGTAGATTGGAGATTTAGAATGCCTATTTTATTTTTAGGGTATAAATTATCTAAGTTAAGTATAAAAGGAAGATATATGTTTATTTATGCAAAAGATAATATCCAATCATCTATTGAAGAGCAACACGGAAGGGGCAATGGGAATGGATTAAGCGTTTTGCTTGAATATAGCATTAATAAACATATAGGTATATTATTGAGTTTAGGAAATGGAAAATATCACGTAAGGAGATATTATAAGGAAGATTATCAGGATCGTGTATCAGAATATAATGTCGACATATGTTTTAATGCTATCGGTCTTTCTTTGATGTATAACTTTAACCTAAAAGGAGGTGTAAAATGATATGTTTAAAAGAAACCCCTTATTAATCTCTTTATGCTCTTTTTCAATAGGTTTGTTTGCCTTGGATGTTCCTATCATTTTTGTCCATGGGCAGAAGAGTGAAGCGGTACCCTTAAAATGGGATAAGGATGAACAACAATATATAGGTGGTTGGACAACCTGGTATCCAATGAACCTAGATGGGCCATTAAAACACCCCACAGCTATGACAAGAATCATTGGTTATAAAGGCTATCAATATGGGCTCAAGGCAGATGGCGGTCCTGCTATTACCTGTGATATAAATACTGAGTCATCATCAAAATCAGATGACCTCTGGATACCACTAGGATTATATGATGAACCATCTTGTATCGGGTGTTGTCTTTTCTCCTTTGGCGCTGGATTAGTGGGGTATGAGATTTATAAGTCTTTTAAGGATACTACTAAAAGGGGGTATTATCCAAAGTTTAGTATTGGAATAAGTTACAGCCCCGGGATTGCATATAGAGGTGTTTTATCTCGTCTTTTAGAGTCAGGAGAAATGGACCCATTTCATCAATTTTATTGGAATAATCAAACTCATGTTGATTTATCTATACCAATCGGCACTGCCTCTTTCGTTAAATTATCAGGGGCTTATATATGGGCAAAGATCGAAAAAACGGGAACTCTATTTACGCCACTTGATGGTCACTTTTGTGCTGGTGAAAATAGGTGGGAATTCAGGAGTCGGTCTTTCGCCATTTCTTTAGGACATTATTTAAAAGACATACAAATTGAGGCGGAAATAGGGTACTATGTTTGGGATGGTCAAGATCATGAGATTAAAGCGTATACTTTTGAACCAGTTAAAATTAAGGATTGGGGAAATGGTATTTATGGGTCAGTTAGTATGGGGATTAACAAAGTAATTACGGACTGTCTCATTTGGAATATTAATTTATCTGTCAGATATAGTAAAGGCAGTGAAGGAGGTTATTCATCTTCTGAGGCTGTAGAGCGATTAACTCCTATTGAATTTCATTTAACAGGCTTCTATATAGACTTTGGTGCTAAATATATTTTTAAGAAAGTCCAAAACGGAGGTGCAAAATGAAGTTTAATATAAAAGGAATTTCGGTTATAATTCTCTTCTTATTAATCGCGACTTCCTACCTTTATGGGAATAATTGTCCAATAATTTTCGTCCATGGACAAAAAGGAGCAGGCGATGACAACAAAGTAGTTCCGGATGACGGCTGGCCTGATTGGAATGGTGCAGAGCATGGTAAACCTTATCGTACGGCCATGGATAAAATTCTTGCTGAGCATTATGGAGGTTATACTAAGGGTTCGCCTTTAGATTGCCATGTCAATACACAACTTGCCTCCACTGGTGGTGAGACGAGAAAGATTTATAACTTCAGTTATTACAATCCGGATGGGTCTAAGGGGGTAATTGGTAGTAATAGATATGTCTTGCCGGAGGATTATAAGAATTGGAAAACAAAATCCCTAAAATCAGACGACCTCTGGATACCACCTACATTATCTAGTGAAACTTCTTGTTGGGGCTGTTGTTTACTCCCGATAGCTGGTTTATTGATAGTTCGTGAATCATTTAAGAAAGAACCCCAAGCAGACTCTATAAAGTCGATCACAGAAGCGAAAATCAGTTTAGCTCTAAGTTACAGTTTAGGAGTTGCTTATAGAGGGAGCCATTTAAGGTCAGCAGAAGGAGAAGATTTGTTTCAAAATCCTTCTTGGTGGACATATTGGAATAATATATTATCAACCCAAATCAGTTTTTACTTTAATCGTCATTGGGGACTGCGCCTTGGTTGTGGGTATATGTGGACACATCTGGAAAACACCGTTTTTGACTTTGATATACATACAGAATCAGTTAATTATCCTTGGATCCCTGTTGGGCAGGATAAATGGAATATTTACAGCGGATTTGGAAGTATTGGTATTGAAAGCAGATCACCTACATATCGTAAGGGAATCAGCCGTAATTTAGGAATAGGATTAGAATATTATTTTTCTAATGGAGTTGTAGAGGATAGTATGGGTCGTTACGATCCTCAAAAGGGTATTTCTGAATTCCGCCACGTAAAGGGTCAGAGTTCTAACAGAGGAATGGGATTCTTCTTTTCAATAGGGTTCGAGAGAATTATAAAGTTTCCTATCAAATGGCATGTTGCTTTACTTTTGAGATATGGCCTTGCAAAGTGTTGGAAACAAAGCACTTCCCAAAAAGATGTTGTTTGGAGAAGACCTATAAATTTCAATTTTTCAGGTGCTTACTTTAGGGTTGGAATAAGTTATAATTTTTTGAAAAAAGGAGGCTAAGATGGGTAAATGTTGTGGTGGGGGAGTAATTCTTGTAGTAATAGCCGCTGTTGGCATCTCCTATGCCGGCTCTTGCCCAATTGTTTTCATTCATGGACAGAAAGGTGGAGAAGATGCAAGACCGACTAAAGCATGGATCGATTGGAATGGATCTCATTATGAATTACCAGGATCTCCTGAGAGTTACCGCATCGCGATGGATAAAATCAGAATAGAAGGTTATGGTGGGTATACGCCGGGAGAGCCATTTAATTGTCATGTGAATACTGAACTCATTTCCACTGGTGGTGAGACGAGAAAGATTTATAACTTCAGTTATTACAATCCGGATGGGTCTAAGGGGGTGATAGGCAGCAATGGACATATCCTTCTAAAGGACTATAAGGATTGGAGGACAAAGTATATTGAATCACTACAATCAGATGACCTTTGGGTTCCACTAGGATTATATGATGAACCATCTTGTATCGGGTGTTGTCTTTTCTCCTTTGGCGCTGGATTAGTGGGGTATGAGATTTATAAGTCTTTTAAGGATACTACTAAAAGGGGGTATTATCCAAAGTTTAGTATTGGAATAAGTTACAGCCCAGGAATTGCATACACCGGCAGGCTGTCTCGCAGCTTAGAGACAGGCGAGATGGACCCTTTCCATATGTTGTATTGGAATAATATTGTTGAGATTGAAATCAGATCTTATATTAATCCTCACTGGGCGATAGGAATTGGTGGCGGGTATATGTGGACATCTCTACGAGATAGGAGCACTCCACTCAGTTGTTACCCCTCCCCACCTGGTTGGGGTTTGCCGATCCGAGAAGATTGGCTAATATCGACTACTTATGGTAGTGCCAAAGTTAAAAGAATTATTTCTCTCCGGAATCCCTCAATATTCCTCAATTACGGTATCGAGTATTATTCGTCCAAAGGAGTTGTAAATGAAATATTTACCGAAGCAGGAGAGAAATTGGTTGCGAGAAATTTTGGGCGAGGGTTTGGTAGTTTCTTGGAGATAGGAATCGAAAAGTTTATAACAACTAAAATAATTTGGACATTTTTGTTTAACTTAAGATATGGTGTTGGTTCATGCTACCGTCAGGAGGTTACACACGAAGAATTTACTTGGCATGAAACCGTAGATTTTAATTTTTCGGGAATTTATCTCAAAATGGGTCTACACGATGTTTTTAGAGGAGGAGGTAGAAATGTTGAATAACTACTTCGTTACGATCATGCTTGTCATATTAGGACTAACCAATACTTTATTTTCCTCAAACTGTCCGATTATATTTATCCATGGCCAAAAAGGTGGGGATGATGCGAAACCAGAAAAATGCTGGGAAGATTGGAATGGCATCGATTTTGGGAAACCCTACCGCACTGCAATGGATAAAATTCTTGCTGAGGAGTATGGAGGTTATTCCCCTGGAGATCCTCTAAATTGCTCGATCGATTCTACACCGCGTCCCACCGGTGGTGAGACTAGGAAGATTTATAACTTCAGTTATTACAATCCTGATGGGTCAAGAGGGGTAATATCGCTCTCCGAAGGGATGACGGTTTATGTATCTCATGATTGGAATATGTATGCTGAGACCATGAGTTACAACTCTAATCCTTATCCTCCAGATAAGATACTACCGACTTTTAGAAATAATGACCTTGCGTGTGGGGGATGCTGTTGTCTATTTCCAACAGCAGGAGTTATGGGTTATCGCTTTTTAAAAGAGAAGACAGACACTATAGAAGAAAGAAGATTAAGCTTTGGCATCAATTACAGTTTGGGGTCAGCACTAACAGGACATGATTATTGGAGAGGTGCAGGTGAGATGATCGATTATCGGAAGTTACTTTATTGGGTTAACAAATTAGATATAGCAATTGGCTACACCATTAGACCTCCCTGGGAATTAGAATCTGGTTTTGGTTATATGTGGGGAAGGGAGAAAAAAAGAATAGCTGTCTTTCATGTTATAGTTAACGGGCAAGAAGAATATCTATCCGATGGTGATTGGGATATATCGGCATTTACTTTAATGTGTTTGATAAAGTTTATGAAGAAAAATATATTTTTAAAATCTGGTTTTGAATGGTATTTTGCCAAAGGGATTAATTACTCGTATATGTTATATCAGGGTGAAAATAAGGAGGTTGTTATAAAAACAAATGGGATGGCGCCCGGATGTATTCTTGGCGTGGGATATACTTCTGATTTACTATCTTTTCTAAAATTAGAACTTTCGATTTCAGGCAGGTACGGTCTTATTAAGAATCCTAATTATGAAAGCACTGAAGAACTGGTTAGGAGTGGAAAAAATTATTTAAGCTTCGTTGGGCTCTATTTACGATTAGGAATCAAATATAATTTTTTAATCAAAAAAGGAGGAGAAAAATGAAGTTTGCTTTGATCACCTTTATCATAATTTGTACATCTCTCTATGCAAGCAATGTGCCGATAATATTTGTGCATGGTCAAAAAGGTGCCAGTGATGTTTGGCCACATCAAAATCAAGCGAAGCCAGAATTCGCTTGGCGTGATTGGAATGGTTCCCATTATGAATTGCCAGGTTCTCCGGAATCATACCGGACAGCGATGGACAAAATTCGAATAGAGAGCTATGGTGGATACACTCCTGGGAGTCCTTTTAACTGTCACAAAAATTCTGTCCTCCAGCCCACCGGTGGTGAGACGAGAAAGATTTATAACTTCAGTTATTATAATCCAGATGGGTCTAAGGGGGTGATTGGTAGCAATGGTTTTTGTTTACCCGAGGACTACAAAGACTGGTGAACCAAATATGAAGACGCACTGGCTAATGCTTCCTGGGCAGAGCATTTTGCAATCTTTGTGGAGAAGGTGTTAAATGCGTGTTATGGCTCAAACTGGCAGTCAAATCCTGATGCCAAGGTGGATGTGGTAGCCCATTGTATGGGAGGTCTTGTAGTAAGAGCGGCGATAAAGTGGTATAACCTTCCCTGTGGAGAGCCTGTAAGAAACAGGATTAGAAAATTATTACTGATTGCTACACCAAATAAAGGGTGTCATTTTAAAGGTGATTGTAATTTAATTCAAAAAATTTGCTTTGGACATTCAGACTGGCAGACCCATGGAGAGGATTTGGAGATGAATGTTGACCCAAGTTACTTTAGATCCGATGTTTATTTTGAGGATAACAATGGAAATAAGAAAAGATGGTGCGATTTTCTTGACCCAAATGATGATTGTGGGGTCCCCACAGCTGTTATTGCTGGAGCCAGACCAGGTGATAAGGCGTTGATTTTTATTGCTCTTTTTGGTGCTGCTGTAAATGACAATATGGTTCTGAGCGATTGGGTAAAGATGAGTTGTGCAAAATTTAACCCTGTGGTATATTCCAGTCATGGAGTAGGTGATTACGCTGAGAATTCAGATGAAACCTTTCTACAAGGTTGCACATATGTTACAGAGTTTATTAAAAAATGGATAATTGATGATATAGAGGATAAATACTACGGAGCCCAAGTCTTAGAGTATGCAAAAGTATACCCATGGACAGAAGATGAAAGACCACCTTACGCGTTAAGAATTAATCCAGGTATAGATGACTATAAGAAGGCTTTAATAGTTCTTACAAAACTTAAAGGATACTCTAAGGATAAAGGTTGGAGAGATGTGGGACCATGGAAAGCATTTCATATTTATAAATACTCCAAAGGATGCCCAGGAGACCCGGTATATTGGAGAAATTCTGAGGATTCGGATGTTCCCTTAGATGCTACCTCCATGCAGGCTGAGATTTATGTGCAGGACATGAAAGAAGGAATTATTAATATGTGGGGAGGACAGGGAACACTTGATTGGGATTCTAACCCAGGGGCATATGTTAAGGTGGTATCTCCAAAAGCAGGGGAATGGTACAAACCAGGGTATATAATTCCAATCAAGTGGGAGTCCAACGATAAAGCAGTAAAACAAGACCTTTATATTTCTTATGACGGAGGTAAACATTGGAAGGAGATTGCAAAGGACCTGCCAGGGAATGTAAGAGAATATAATAAATACCGGGTTGAAGAACATGAGCAAAAGAAAGGTGAATATGCATATATAAAGGTCAGGTTCTATCTTGATCCCTTTACTTACATAGAAGGAATATCACCAGCTTTCAGAGCAGGATGGTGGTTAAAGGCATATGGGATAGCTTCTTTTTATCCTTATTCTGGTTTCTTTAATGAAGGATATGATTTTCCTCACGTAGATTCCATTATCCCTACAGCCACAGCTGGAGATTCATGCAAGGCTTGGTTAGAATGGGAGTGGTGGTGGAGCAGGCCATGGAATTTTAATGAAGAGTACGAAGTTTTTCGAAATACTGCCTTTATTTTGAAAACCGAATTACAATGTGTTGAGATACATACCAAAACAGGAATACATTATGTCCAAGGAGACACGATGGATACTCCTGAGAATGGATGTTATGGCTGTGGAATTCTTTCAAATCCAGTATCTATAATCTGTCCCTCAAAACCTCCTGATTCTTCAGGATGTCCATTTGTTTATGTGTGGAATGGAGGTTCTTATGAAATAGATAATAATATTTTAAGAGTAGCAGTACGCGATTCAGCTTCTCCTGACCATTTGGATTTTTATAAACTAAACCATATTCCAGTGAATGAAGATGGTAAATATCTACTGCAAATAAAAGAATTTGAACAGGAGCATTCTTATATAAATCAAGTTTTATTACATGCAGTTGACCATCCAGAAGGAACGGAGATAGGGGTAACTGGTTATGGGGGAATAATTATATATGATCCAGCTTCTGTAATACTTCCTGTGGAGGCAAGAGATATGTTCACTCATGATATACTCTCTTATTTGACAGGTGAAGATAATCTCTTTTTTGCAGGAAAGGCAGAGGAATGGATTACTCTCAAGTTCTCATGCCCAGGGTATAGATTAACAGGAGGAGAGATATACTTTGGGATCAGGGATAGGGCAAGGGATAAGAGGTCAATTGTCGTGGAGGTATATGAAGATACAACCTGGAAAATAGCAGGAATTTTACACCCAAGAGAAAACTGGCAGTATGAGTTTTTGCCTCTCACTTCCTTTATCCCAGGAGATACACTTGTTTTAAGACTTAAATTTACATCATATCATGAAGTGGATAAGGTGTTTCTTGTTAATTCTTCTGGAAATGGTATAATTAAAGAGTGTCCCCTTGATTTTGCCTTTCATAGCGTAGAAGGAGATATAACACAGGAGGTTAAAAATTCAGATGATATGTATTCAGAGTTAACTCCAGGAGAAGAGATTTCTTTATTGTTTACTGTTCCTTCTTTGCCTGAAAAAGATATGAAAAGAGACTTTATTTTTATATCTTCTGGTTATTATGAAGTAATGGATGGTTATGGAGGACCTCAGGAGGTTATTAAATCTTCGTTCCCTTTCAGACTTTACTCAATACCAGTGGTTGTTGGAAGGAAGAGTATTGAAATAAAGTACTCTTTGCCTTATAAGAGTCAGGTAAGACTTTGTGTTTATGATGTGAATGGAAGATTGATAAAGGAAATTTTTAAGGAGGAAAGAAAAAAAGGAATTTATTCCCTGATATGGGATAGAAGGGATGAAAATGGTAAGTATGTTTCAGCAGGTATTTATTTTGTTTATCTTGAGGCAGGAGATAAAAGAGATATTAGAAAAGTGGTTATATTAAAATAAGGAGGAAAGATGATTGTTTTATGGATGTTTTTCAACATGCCTCAAATAGAGTGGGAAAAAATATATGGGGACTAGGGGATAATAGAAAGAACAGTAGATGTAATACCAACTCAGGATAAAGGTTTTATGATACTTGGCAGCAAATCTTATGACATAATCTACCTTATGAAAACCGATTCCTTGGGTAATATTCTCTGGCAAAGCTTCATAGAAAAAAATGATACTTCGCTTGGAAGTAATGCAATTATTCAAACTCCTGATGGAGGATATTTTATAGTAGGAGATGCTTATGCAAAAGATAGTAGATGCTTAGACTCTTATGCAGCAAAACTAAATTCAAATGGTAATGTTGTGTGGGAAAAAGTATTCCACCTTGGAGAGGAAAAACATGGGAGTAGTGCATATTCTGTGAGGTATATTGACAATGGATATATAATCATAGGAAGTACACTAAGACCCTATGTGTTAAAGATGGATGAAGATGGAAATGTGGTGTGGGAGAGATTTTTTGAATATACAGCAGGTGAGGGATGTCCTGAAATATGCATTACCCAAGACGGAAATTGTCTTGGAGTATGGGAGGTGTACACAGAAGATATGTGTACTCAGATACTTATGGTAAAATTAACTCCAGATGGAGAAGTTCTATGGGAGAAAAATATAGGAGGAGAGTACTCTTTTGAAGAGCCTTATGATGTGGATACCACAAAGGATAATGGTTTTGTAATTGGTGGAAGGGTATTTGTGGATACAACAGGAATGGAATTTTATGGTTATCTGGTTAAAACCGATGCCTCTGGAAATGTTATCTGGGAAAGGAAATTTTTTGAAAGAACAGTTTATTCTGTGGCTCTTGCTCAGGACGATGGATATCTGGTGATGGTAACCTTACCTTCTGATAGACCGTTAATAAAGGTTAACTCAGAAGGATACCTAGTATGGGAGAAAGGCTTTTCTCAGGATATTGATAATAGACTTATCATAGAACAAACAGAGGACATGGGGCATATAGTTGCAGGGACCACAATTGGAGAAGAAAATATCTATCTTATTAAACTTCCCCCGAATTTCCTGGAGTAGAGGAGAGAAGTTCTGAGTTCTGTATAAAAAATATTATAAAGAAAGATAGGATGATTCTTTATGCAAATAGGGCAGCTGAGTTAAATCTTTATGATGCTACAGGTAGATTAATAAAAAAGGCGATGCTTTCTTGTGGAAAAAACCAAATAGAGATAAAAGGACTTCCTGGGATATATTTTTATATCTTGAGAAATAAGAAAGAAACAAAAAGAGGGAAGATTATAGTTTTTTAAAAAGGGAGGTACTTAATTGTGTAAGTAATAGGAACAATGGGAGGCTCAGGAATGGAACATCCGGGACGTGGGATATGCTTTTTTATGCAGATTCTATAGGGGCTAAGAATGGTAAGTCAGTTCTGGATTGCACTAAGATGAGAAAGTATAGA
This sequence comes from uncultured bacterium, assembly GCA_964417925.1. GTDB lineage: Bacteria > Hydrothermota > Tepidihabitantia > B3-TA06 > CAYQJV01 > CAYQJV01. The sequence continues at coordinate 10,571 of CAYQJV010000040.1, forward strand.
GTTAGGTTACCTAAGGAAAAATTTTAAAATCATGAAGGAAAAAATAGTTCATCAGAGGATTTTTCCCCTTTGGGGATATATATTTACTCTTATATTTTTAAGCAATGGCTTACAGGGAAAAGAGATATTTCTTAAAAAGATAGAAGAAATTTATTTGTATGGGTTTTCCCCATTAAGGGGAAAGGCTGAATATGTTGAATATTCCAAATGTAAGGATGCTTATTATCTTTATTTCTTTTATCCCAGGGCAGTAAAAAGTTCTAATGAGTATATTTATGTTTTAATAGGAAGAGAAAGTCCAGTTTATATCTATGATAACAATTACAATCTTTTAAAGTTTCTGGCTAAAAGGGGTATAGAAGAAGGAAAATTTTTGGGCCCTTGCCTTTCAATTTCACAATCTGTTAAGAAAGATAAAATTATTATTACAGATTATAAAGGACGGGTAAATGTATTTGATGAAAAGGGAGATTTTTTATGGAGTTTTTTAAGTCCCTCTTTTGGAGAAACTGTGTATTTTGCACAGATTTATAATAATTATTTAGTGACTGCAACAAGAACATGGGATTATATCAATAAAAAGGAAAAGCATTCTATTAAAATTTATGACTTTAAAAGAAAAAAGTTTCTTAAAGAATTTTTTATCTCTTCCCAGAGTATGCTGGATTCTTTAAAAGAGAATAAGGTGGAATGCCTTTTTAATATACACTTTTGTATTACAAAAAATGGGCACATAATATGTAATTACTCTACTTCTCCAGAAGTATATGAATACGATATGAAAGGAAACTTAATTCATAAATATGATGAGGTTCCTTTTCATTATCTGTATGTAAAAGAGGAAGAAAATAAAGTATGTAGAAAAATGGGAGGGTTGAAGGATTGGATAGATGTGAAATTTTCTTTAAGTGGATGGCCAGTTCTTTATGGAGAAAGTATGTTTGTGATTATGAGGGGAACAAAACCTCCTATATACCTTGATTTTTACTCACTTGAAGAAAGAAGATACATAGGATATTGTAAAATTGATAAGTCTCTTTTATTTTGTGATGAGAATTATATTTATCTGTGTGAGGATGTAAAGGATACAGTGATGGTTATTGGAAAATACAAAATATCAATGGGAAAAAATGAAGAAAAAATATACTTAATAGAGTCATCACAGAATTTTCTGGGAAGAATTAAAGAAAAGACATCTGCATTAGGAAGTTTCAAAAAAGAACTTTCTTTTTCAAAATTCAAAATAAAAACTGTGGAAGGAAAAGATGAAAATCTTGGGAGGTATCTTTCCAGAAATAAAAACAGTATCATTCTTTTTGTAAAAGCCAGAGAATGTTTATTTTTTCCAATATATAAACAACTTAGAGAGTTTTGGAGACTAAATAAGAGTAGTTTTGATCTTTTTGTAATCATAAATCATCCCGTTGTTAATGAAGCGGAGTTCTTTCCTAAAGAAGTCGAACCAGGCGGTAAAATAATTGTAAATACATCTCCTGAAAGAATAAAAGAATTAGGGTTTAACAGGTTGCCGTTTATTATAGTAGTTGATAAAAAAGGCGAGATTAAATATAGATTTGATCCATATAAAGAAAAATCAATGGATGCATTGTTAGAATCTCTCTATAAAATAGAAAAAGAAATGGATTAACTTTATTTTCTATCTCAAGCGAGATATTCAAAGCAGGGACTGAGGAGTTATTCTTTTTTAATTACATGATTTTCACAAAAACATAAATTTGAATTTTTCAGATTCCTTTTAAGGATAAAAACTTGACATGTATACGTATAATTTTTAAAATTAAAAACAGAGGTATAAATAGAGGTGAGGATGAAAAAGAGATTTTAATTGTGGGTATATGGATGTTGGTATCAACAGAAACAATAAATCTTAATGGGGCCATCAAAGTATCTAACATGCTGACTCTATTGCAAATTCAAAGGAAAAAATCATCTATTTGTGAGGTCTGTTTAGAAAGTTTATGCATTGAAAGCGGTTGTTATCTTACCGGAGGTTCGGGATAATGTATCTTCACTTAATTCATTTCTGGCTTCTAAACTTTGCAGATAAAAACATAGGATATTTCTCTGTTCCTTTTTACCGCTTTGTTGTTACCATACTTTGGCTGGTAATGCTGGTGATGCTTTATTTTCATGAATTTAAGAGTATCAAGGAAAAATTATTTTTGATAGGCTTTTTTCTTTTGTTGCCAATTGTTTTTCTTGTAGATTCAGAACCTCTCTGGCTTTTATCTTTATCCTTGGCTTATTTGTTTATTAATAAAAAGGACCTTTTCTTCTGCACGGTCTTTTATTTTACTCTTACATGGGGATTTCCAGGATATGAACATACCAGAGCCTCCTTTTTTGCTTCTCTTTTAGGAAATCTTATAAATAAACCAATATCTGTAGGAGAATCCATAGCAGGATATAAAATCTTTATATCTTTGTTAGCCTTTTTTGGCTCTATAATTCCTGAGAAACAGAAAATTACATTAAAAGATGGTCTATTTTTATTATGCCTTTTTGGAGTGTATTTTGTTTATCTTCTTGCAATGGCTGTATGGTTTGTTCCAGAAAGAACTCTTTTGTTTCAATTTGTTTTGCTAATTCTGGGAAGTGTTATAATTATAATTTATACCCTTAACCTGAAGAGGAGAATATGAGAACTATTTTATGGAAATTACTTCTTGTTATTGGTTTTATAGGAATTGGAATTTTTTGGATGACCGGTTATGAGCTGGAGGAGAAAAGAACAACTTATAAGAGAGGGAAAATAGCAATTTATAGAAAAGGATTTGCTCTTAATTTTGATGTTCCAAATTTCAAAAGATTTGGTCTTGAAAATGCAGGTATGTTTGGGATGTTCCCTCTTTATTTAAAAAAGGCGGGTTACAAAGTGGATATGATAGATGCTATTGATGAATCAGTATGTTAGGAATTTGATTGTTTTTATAAATCTCAATGTTCCTTTAAGTAACCATAAATTATCACTTATACAGAAATTTCTGGAAAAAGGAGGAAATATTCTATGTTTAGGAGACCATACAGATATGGAAGGATTAATGAAATGCTATAACAGACTTTTATCTCCGGTTGGGATAAAATTCAATTTTGATATAGTAGAACCTCTGGATGATTATAAAAATCAATACTGGCAGAAATGCATAAAAATAGTTCCGCATTTTACAACCAGGGGTATTACTGGATGGAATGAAATACTCATTTGGGGAGGGGCTTCTTTAGAAATAAGGAAGGATGCTAAGCCTTTAATTATTGGAAGATATGCACATTCAGATATAGGGGATTATTCTAATACTGGAAGAGGAGCTTATTTGGGAAATAGAAGATATGATAGGGGAGAAAGGGTGGGAGATTTATGTCTTGTTGCAAGAGGTTGTTATGGAAAAGGGAAAATTCTTGTATTCGGAGATACATCCCCTTTTCAAAATACTGCTTTTCCTTATACTTATCGGTTTATTTTAAATTGCATTAAATGGCTCTGTGAATATGAAACAATAAGGGTAATGTATATATTGAGTTCAACAATTAAATACCTGTCTGTAATCTTGTTTCTGG
>CAYQJV010000041.1:0-12241 GCA_964417925.1 uncultured bacterium
GGATTTATTTGAACAGGCGAAAAAATATGCACCATGTATAATATTTATTGATGAGATAGATGCTGTGGGAAGAATGAGAGGAGCAGGCTTAGGAGGAGGGCATGATGAAAGAGAACAAACTTTGAACCAATTACTGGTAGAGATGGATGGTTTTGAAAGTGCATCAGGAATAATAATTATGGCTGCAACCAATAGACCTGATATCCTTGATCCTGCTCTTCTAAGGCCAGGAAGATTTGATAGAAAAGTGGTTCTGGATAGACCAGATGTAAAAGGAAGGGAAGAAATTTTGAAGGTTCATACGAGAAATATTCCTCTTGCAGATGATGTTGATCTTTCCATACTTGCAAGAGGTACTCCTGGATTTACTGGTGCAGATCTTGCGAATATGGTAAATGAAGCTGCGTTACTTGCAGCGAGAAGAAACCGGAATAAAGTAACTATGCAGGATTTTGAAGATGCAAAAGATAAAGTCCTTATGGGTACTGAGAGAAGGAGTCTTCTTCTTTCAGATGAGGAAAAAAGAAGAACAGCATATCATGAGGCAGGTCATGCACTTGTCTCAAAATTGATACCAGGGCTTGATCCTATCCATAAAGTTACAATAATTCCTCGAGGGATGGCTCTTGGGGTTACTCAGGCACTTCCTTTGGATGAAAGAAAGATATATTCTAAACAGTATTGCGAGAATCAGATTGCATTTATGCTCGGTGGACGAGTAGCAGAGGAAGTTGTGTTTGGGGATCTTTCAACAGGTGCAGCAAATGATCTGGATAAAGCTACAGAACTTGCAAGAAAAATGGTATGTGAGTGGGGGATGAGTGAAAAATTAGGACCTGTAGTGTTTGGAAAAATAGAAAGAGAAGTTTTCTTGGGAAGAGAACTTGGGTTACAGAGATACTTCAGCGAAAAAACCGCTCAACTAATTGATGCAGAGATAAGAAATATAATAGAAACTCAGCATAAAAAAGTAAAAGAAATTCTTACTAAGAACAGAAGGCTCCTTGATAAAGTTGCAAATGCTCTCTTAGAAAAGGAAATGCTTACAGGAGAGGAACTTGATGAAATTATAAAAGAGAAAAAGGATGACCGAAGAGAAAAGAACAAGGGCAAGAATACTAATTGAGGAGTTTCTTTCTTTAATAGATGAGAGGTTAAATGAGGATGAAATTAAAGAGACTGCTCAATTTGTGATACAAATGATCGAAGAAGTTTTTTACGGTGTAGGAAAAGACCCTGCAAGTTTTTTAAAAAAATATCGTGTAGAGAATGTAGAAGAGATGGTGGCTTTGCTGAACATTCCATTTTATTCTATATGTAAGCACCACTTGTTGCCTTTTTTTGGTAAGGTACACATTGTTTATATCCCAAAGGATAATCAAGTCGCAGGTGTAGGAGATGTAGTTAAATTCATAAAGGTTGCATCAAGAAAGTTACATTTACAGGAGACTCTTGCCCAAGAAATAGCAGAGGCTTTTGAAAAAGCAATTTCTCCCAGAGGAGTTTTTGTACTTATTGAAGCAAGGCACTTGTGTGTTGAAATGAGAGGGGAAGAAAAACAGTGCATGCTTATCACCTCCGCTTCAAGAGGAATAATGGAGGATAAGGAGTTTAAAAAACATGCTCTGGAGTTTATAAGGCATAATGCGATTTCTTGAGGTTGTGACTGAGGAAGATAAAAAAAAAGAGCTGGAGAAAATAGGAGTGGATCCCAAAGCCTTTTCTATTCTTTTAAAGAAATGGAACTTTTTTGCATTAAAAATGAAAAATCTCTTGCCTGCAGAGGCGAATATTCTTAAACAACTTTCCTTAGAAATAGGTGCAGATCTTGCAACACATAAAAATACAATTACAGGAAAAAAGGAAAAAGTAGATGTTATATTCTTAGGAACTGAGAGAGAACTGGAAAAACTTCTTTCAAAGCTTGGAGAACAGTCTTTTAATCTATCCATATTAAAAGATGAAATAAAGAGTTTTTTGCAAAAAGAGAAAAAAGTATGGGCTATTAAGGATAAAGAGTACTTTTTAGATAAAAATTTTTGGATTATGGGAATATTGAATATAACCCCTGATTCCTTTTATGATGGTGGTAGATATTTTACAGTTGATGATGCAGTAAAAAGAGCAGAAGAAATGATAGAAGAAGGGGTAGATGTAATTGACATAGGCGCAGAGTCTACAAGACCGGGTGCAGAACCTATTTCTATGGATGAAGAAATTAAAAGACTTTTACCTGTTTTAAGGAAAATACGAAAGAGATACGATGGAGTTCTTTCTGTTGATACTTATAAACCAGAAGTTGCTAAGATAGTGGTAGAGGAAGGAGCAGATGTAATAAATGATACTTCTGGAGCTAAAGAAATAGAGGGAATGGTTGAGATTATTAAGAGACATAAAGTAGGATATGTGCTGATGCATATAAAAGGTACTCCAAAGACCATGCAGAGGAATCCTTTTTATAAGGACGTAATAGAAGAGATATATGAATTTTTCAAAACTAAATTACAGGAATTTGAATCTATGGGAGTAGAAAAAAGAAGGATTGTGTTAGATCCAGGAATAGGATTTGGGAAAACTGTACAGCATAATCTGGAGATAATAAAAAGAGCGAGAGATTTCTTGGGGTTAAAAAGACCCCTTCTTGTTGGGCCTTCCAGAAAATCGTTTATAGGAGCAGTGATAGATAAGCCTCCAGGAGAAAGATTGTTTGGAACTATCGGGGCATGTGTATCTCTTTTTATTAACGGAGTCTCTATATTTAGGGTGCACGATGTACGAGAGGTAAGAGAAGCCTTGATGGTGGTTGAAAGAATAATACACCATGCTTGAACTTTTAAAACCAGGGGTTACAGATTTAATGGATATTGCTATAGTAACGGTGATTCTTTATTTTCTGTTGAAATTTATAAAAGGGACGAGAGCTCTTCAAATTCTCATAGGTCTTCTTGTAATATTTATTCTCGCAGTAATTGCAAGACTGTTAAACTTAGGTGCTTTGAGTTTAATTCTTAATTCTTTGGGGGCAATTTGGATAGTTGCTTTAATAATAGTTTTTCAGCCAGAGATAAGAAATGCTCTTGCAAGAATGGGAAGGTATAGGGCTTTCAGAATATTTGCAAGATCAGAGGAAGAAATGACGATTACAGAAATAGTAAAAGCTGTAGAGGAGTGCAAAAAATCAAAGATAGGGTTTTTGGTTGTTTTACAGAGAGAGGTTGAACTTGGTGAATTCATTGCCACAGGTATAAGAGTGGATGCAAGAGTATCTGCTCCTCTTCTTGTTTCCATATTTACTCCTCCTTCTCCACTACACGATGGAGCATGTATAATAAAGGAAAGCAGAATAATAGCTGCTGCTTGTACCCTTCCTTTAAGTGATGAGCCACCAGCAGAGATGAAATATGGAATGAGGCATAGAGCTGCGATTGGGATCTCTTTGGTCTCGGATGCTTGTGCGGTGGTAGTTTCAGAAGAAACGGGTAAGGTTTCTGTGGCTTTTCAAGGGCATTTATACACAGATTTAACGATTACAAAATTAAAGGATTTCCTTAAAAAAATATACTTACCAAAGGAGGAAAAATGAGCGAGAATAAATTAAAGTGGTGGATAGCTCTTATTGTGGTTATCATTGTTTTTGTTATTTACTTTTACAATGTTTCACCTACCGTGTCTTTCTGGGATTGTGGTGAGTTTCTCGCCTGTTCTTATATCTTAGGAATTCCTCATCCTCCTGGAACTCCCTTGTATGTTCTCATAGGAAAGATATTTTCCATGATTCCTGTTTTCCCGGAAATAGCATTGAGAATAAATATAATTTCTGTTTTATGCGGTGCTTTTGGTGCAGCACTTGTGTACCTTTTAGTGTATGAAATTATTAAAGGCTGTTCAGGTTTTGGTTTTATTGAAAAGCATAAGTTTATTCCTCATGTAGCAGGCTTGATAGCTTCTTTCTTTTCTGCCTTTGCGTATAGCATATGGAACAATTCTCTTGAAGCAGAAGTTTATGCTCCTTCCTTTTTTATCGGTCTTATTGTAGTATGGGGAGCATTGAAATGGAGGAGGAAGGAGGAACAAGGAGAGGACGCATCCTATATGGTTTTGGGTTTACTTTATCTTATATTTCTTTCTGCAGGAATACATCTTACTCCTGTTATGAGTTTATTTGCAATGATACCTTTTATTTTTGTGGTAAAAAAGGAATATCTTGCTCCATTTTTTATTGCAGTCATTTTGCTTTTTGATGTACTGTATGAACCTAACTCTACACTTTCAAGACTTTTTCATGGAGGAGTGGCTTTTCTACTTATAGTTTATTTATTCTACCTTTCTTCTAAAAGGAAAATAACCCAAGATACAGCGTGGACAGGCAGTATTATCACCGTAATCGCATATATTATATGGATTTTTTTAACTACTTCTTCTTTTTTGAAGTACTTTAATGAACATATCATAGGGACATTTTATTGGTTTACTGTTCTTGCATGTGTTCTGGGTATACGGTACAGGCAAGATAGATATTACCTTAAATACCTGCTTATTGGAGTATTTTTGCTTTTTGTTGCTTTTTCAGTACAGTTTTATTTGTACGTAAGAGCACGCTTACATCCAGATATAAACATGGTAGACCCTTCCAATTGGAAAAACTTTATATCGGTTCTGAGAAGAGAACAATATGGAGTGGCTAAAATTGAGAATCAACTTTGGCCAAGAAAAACCGTGGTGAATATAGAGACTGGTGAACCTACAGGAATTTCTCCTTTTGTAGGAATTTTATGGCAGATATTTCTTTACATAAGATACTTTTTATGGCAATGGGGTCTTGAAATTCAACCCTCCCCACTTTCTCCAGTATATGAGAAGGGAATATTTGGAATCATTGGTCCTTTGGTCACGCTTATTGCAGTATTTCTTGGATTTTATGGGATGTACTCATTGTTTAAAAGGGATAGAAAGGCTTTTTGGTTTCTTCTGTCAATTTATTTGATAGCCTCTCTGGGGCTTGTAGCATATCTCAATCTTAGATTTTCTCCCTCCGATACTTGGCATACGGGCATGCCAAGAGAAGTAAGAGAGAGAGATTACTTTTTTGTTTTCAGCTTTGTGTTTTTCACCCTTTTCATAGGAATGGGAGTTGCAGAGTTGTTGCATAGTATTTTTAAAAAACAAAGAGATAGGTTCAGAGTGAATGCACTTCCTGTAACCTTCTTGCTTTTTGTAGCCTCCATAATTCCTGTGGTGTATAATTGGAAAAAAGTAACCAGAAGAGGAAACTGGATACCAGCGGAGTATGGATATAATATTCTTGCATGTTGTGACGAACCATCCGTAGTTTTTACAAATGGAGATAATGATACATTTCCTCTCTGGTTTGTACAAGAAGTTCCTTCTACTCATTATGGAAATAAACCTTATAAACCCAAAGTGATAAATGCAAATCTATCTCTACTTAATACCCCTTGGTATATAAAACAGTTGAAAAGAAAGGGAGCTCCTATTTCATTCTCCTATGAGGAGATAGATAATCTTCCACCTTATTTAATAACGCCTGATAGAAAGATCATTTATCTGCGGGATATTATCATAAGAGACCTTATAGCTACCAATGCAGGAATAAGATATTCGGATAGGGATAAGGTAAGGGTTGGAAGTTTTACTCCCATACCAATAGATTATGTAGTTCCTGATTCAATATTCTGGAATAAAGTGTTAGATAAGTACAAGGAGACTGTAATGCCTATATACTTTTCAAATACAGTAGAAAGAGGTATTTTGAAATCCTATTTACCTTATCTTACACTTGAAGGAATTGTTTATAGAGTGAGGGGGCCCAAAGGAGAGAGAATAAATGTGGCAAAAAGCATAGAGATTTTGGAAAAGAGATTTAAAATGTCTTCCATCCTTGATCCTAAGGTGAAAAAGGATGAAGATACCAGAGGGCTTTTTGTTAATTACGCTGCTACTATGACAGAAATAGCTACTTATTTATTGCTGAAGGGACGCAAAGAGGAGGCTTATCGTTTTGTAAGGAAAATACTTAAATTTGAAATGGAGCCAGAGGATAAGCGGATCTTTTACTATCAAATCTCCCAGTTCGCAATAGAAACGGGAAGGTATGAAGAGGCGTTAATACTACTGGATAGTGTTTCAAAATGGGGATTTAGAGATCCTGAACTTTATATGAGACAAGCACTTGCATATTTTGGAATGGGAGATAAAGAGCTTGCAAAGCGAGCAATGAAGTTATGTTTTGTATCCAGTGGGGGAAGAATAGATTATTTTATGGCGATATTCAACTGGTATAGATATACTCTTCATCAACCAGAGAAAGCATATCAGTTTCTCAAACTATGGGACGAAGCATTTCCAGGTAATCATTATACCTGGATTTTCTATCTCAGACATCTCAAAGATACAGCCGATGCATTATCTGCTCTTGAACGAATACCTGACAAGAGAGATTTGGAGAAAGAAGTATTGGATTCTTTGAAGAAAAAATTGAGATGATTTTTATAATTTTTTCTTTCCTTTCACAATATACAGTTTCTTTTTCCTCTGATGCTGAAGCTATTGTAGGAAACCCTGCAGGAATAGGATGGCATTCAGGGATTGAAGTAATTGCAGAAAATGCAGAAAGTAAAAGTATCTTTATTAAGATAGCAGGATTGGGATTTGGTTATGAAAGAGGAATATGGGGAATGGGAAGTTCCTATTGTTTTAAAAGTTTTTTAAGAGCAGGGTCTTTTTATAGATTTACCCAAAATGGAGTTTGGTCAAGATATGGGATTAATGTAATTCCTTCAAGATATATATCCACAGGTATTACGATTTCTGCAGATTCAAGTGTTGGATGGAGAGCGGGCATTGGAATAAGGCCTTTTAAGGAATTTCTTACTCTTTTTTGCGATTTTTTATTTCCCAGTAAGGAGTTTGTGTATGGTGGAGCACTGCACCCGTATAGAGGTATATGGATATATGCGGTGAAAAAAAACCATTATTTGTGGGGAATGGAATTTCATATGGGATTTTCAAGGTTGGGTATTGAGTATTTTAATGGTGCCTGGATAACAAAAGTTGGATTGTCCATTCCTTTTTATGAGTCTATTTTACCTCCAACTAAAAAGGCGGTTCAGATAAAGATAAAAAAATACGATGAATATAAAGTTCCAGGAATTTTCTTTTTCCGTCGTTCTCAGACTTCCTTTTCAGATTTTTTGATAGCTTTAGAGAATTTAAGTAACAGAGAAGATGTAAAAGCAGTGATAGTCCGATTTGAGTCTCCTCCTTCTCTTTATCAAGCAGAGGAAATAAGGAGAACGATAGAAAGACTTAAAAAGAATAAGAAAAAGGTATATGCTTATGCTTACCAGTACTCTTTGATTACATATTATATTGCTACTGCATGTGATAAAATATACATCCACCCCTATGGAGAGGTTTTTATACACGGCTTGTATCTTGAAAAAATATTTCTGAAAAATGTTTTAAATAAACTGGGGATAGAAGCACAATTTTATAGAATAGGAAGATACAAATCAGCAGTTGAACCTTTTACAAGAGAGGGAATGTCTAAGGAAGATAGCCTCCAGAGTTATACCTTTCTCTGTGATGTGTATCAGGAAATTAGAGAAAAGATAAAAGAAAGAATAACTTTAAAACGTTTTGATTCTATTATTAATGATAGAGTTTTTCTATCCGCAGATGAGGCAAAGGAGATTGGTTTGGTTGATGAGGTATTTTCAGAATCACAGATTGATTCCTTTATAAAGCATAAGAAACTTTCTCTGCTTACTCTTCGGAAAGCAATGGATAGGAGACATAGAGATATAAAATGGAAAGATGAGATTCCAAGAATAGCTGTTCTTGTACTTGATGGATCAATTGTAAAAGGAGAAGGAGGGATAAATCCATTGTTAGGTTTAAAAAGCATAGGTTCTGATAGAATAAAAAGAATTTTACGAAAATTAAGCAAAGATAAAAGTATAAAGGCGGTAGTGATTAGGGTAAACTCTCCTGGAGGATCTGCTGTAGCATCAAGAATAATATGGAGTTACATACGATATCTTTCGAAGAAAAAGCCTGTGGTTGTTTCTATGGCAGGGATTGCTGCTTCAGGTGGATACTACATCTCATGTGCTGCAAATAAGATAGTGGCAAATAATACGACTCTTACTGGATCCATTGGGATTCTGGGGGGAAAATTTGTGTTAAAAAAATTATATGATAAATTGGGGATAAGCAAACAATATGTGAAATTATCTCCTCATGCAGATATTTTTTCAGATTACAGAAATTTTACAGCGGAAGAGGAGAAAATTTTTGAGAAAATGCTTAAAAAGGGGTATAAAACTTTTGTTTCCGATGTTTCTCTATCACGAAACATGGATTATAACAAGGTTGATTCCTTAGGAAGAGGAAGGATATGGAGTGGAAAAAGAGCAAAAGAAGAAGGTCTTGTAGATATCAACGGAGGAATAATTGAAGCAATAGAAGAGGCAAAAAAACTTGCAAAGATTAAGGATGCGCGAATTATACTTATGATGCCTTATGGTTTTTGGGGAATGCACTCTGAGACTTTTGATTTATTCTCAGATGTTTATTTTTACCTTTACCCCTATGAGGTTATAATAAAAGATATGTAAAAATTACGGAGAAAAAATCAGTCCTCCTAAGATTAAACATCCCCCTAAGGTTGCAAGCATATAAATATTTTGAGATTCTCTAAGTCTCTCTGTATATCCATTTTTGTAACCTTCTTCAAATCCTTTATTGTATCCTGAAAAGATATAAAATGCCTTTATATCCTCTAAAGTCGGATGTTCAAGTAATACAGGTTTTTTACCTATATATCTTTTAATTTCTTCTATAGGAGGAGAAGGCACCATAATTTGGTTGGAGGGGAAAATTCCAATGCAGGAGATGCATCCCATTAAACATCCTTCTCTTCCATCCTTTTTCCCCTGTTAAATCCCAACCGTTCTCATTTTTTATATCCATCTTCATATCCATAGGTTTTTCCTGTTTCCATCCAGATATCTTTGAGAAGTTCTATATTTTGTTCTGTTTTCTTTGACTTCACTTCACCAATAATGAAATAAAATATTACTATCCACCCGGGCATGTTTTTGAGATAAAATTCCAACCATCTACTGCATAAAAAGAAACATTTAAGTTTGTATGAATTATTGTATCTGCAATTCCTCTAAACTCTTGAGAAGTTATTACACCTGCTGCATCAATTGAAATTTCCGGAATAAAAAAGAACCTTACTCCGATCATTAATGTATGTCTTGAAAGAATCTGCATTTTTTCAGGAGAGAAGTGGTAAACGGGGAGATTTTGATATTCTATCATTAGAAGAGTTGCATTATTTACAGGATACACAATTCCTGCAACTCCACTGTATGAGACCATCTGTTCTTCATTTATTTTCTTTTCATCCTCTCCCTGAGGTACTATTTTATATCTATTATCTGTGATTTTTACCCCACCAATGATTGTTGTCTCTTTAATTCTTTTGCTTACTATTCCATAGAGAGTTCCTGCTCTGTATAAGTACCGGTAAGTTTGTGTAGTATCATCAACCTTAATACATTCGATCTGCTGGGAATAGAAAGGCCATGTCCTAAATAGGACACTTATTGATGGAATATATAATTTTTCTTTCCACAATCTTACTTTTACCGATGTTGCAGGAACATTCAATACACCTCTTCCAATATTAGTAAGAGTACCTATAGAATTCACTTCAAGCTCTGCTACTCCTCCAAGGCCAAAGTTGAAGAGGAAAAGAGGAGAGAAGGACTGATATCCTTCTTTTTCTCTCACCATGTTAAGGTTCCACCGCCTATAATACCTATTACATAAGAATCTATTATGTCACAAGTAGGTGCAATGAAAAGTCTGGTAGGTCCTAAATTTCTCCTAACCCATGTTTTTTTCTGAGTTTTTATTATTAATTTCTTTTTTAGGGGTAGGTTTATTTGTTATAAGTAATTTTAAAACCTTTTCCTTTCTTAAAGGAAACCGCATCTTAAACAATATTTATTACTCCAAGGATTCATAGTTCCACATCTCGGGCATTTTATTGAATCAGGGTGTTCTTGGGTTTGTATTGTAGTGGAAGGTAGAGGAGGTTGTTGAGCTATGGCAAAGGATAAAATTGTAATTAACATAAATAATGTACTTACTACATACCTCATGAGAAATTTTACATTTGCTTTTCAAAAAGTCAAGTATCACAATAAATAGAAAAAAATAATTAATTTTTATAAGATTTTTGACAAAAGGAAAAAGTTGATTATAATCATTACCATGAATAAAAAAACAATATTTTCAGGATTGATAGGTTTTGTAATTGGAGTGGTATTTTGGACTCCCTTTGTTCTTTTCAGGACCACAGACAAAAAAGAGAAACTTCTGAGAGATGTAGAAACTCAAAGAGTTACTGCAATAGTTAAAGCGGCAAATGAAGTCTCTGAATCAGTGGTTTCTATTACCGTTCTTGCAACAAGATTGGTGGAAGATAGATTCTTCTCTCCATTTTTTGACGATTTCTTTAGAGATCTTTTCCCACCGCGATACTATAAGGAAAAAATAAGAGGACTGGGGTCTGGGGTTATTGTATCAGAGGATGGATACATTATTACCAATGCCCATGTAGTTGAAGGTGCAGAAGTGATAAAAGTTACTCTTCCAAATGGAAAAACTTATGATGCTAAGCTTGTAGGAATTGATAATGCAATAGACCTTGCTCTTTTAAAGATAGATGCCCATGGGCTTCATACAGTGAAGTTGGGCAATTCAGATGAATTACTCATAGGGGAGTGGGTAATTGCTCTGGGAAATCCCTTTGGTTTTTTACTTGAGGATAGTAAGCCCTCTGTAACTGTGGGAGTTATTTCTGCATTGAAAAGAAACATAAGAGTGGAAGGTAGATATCACTACCGAAATATGATTCAAACCGATGCTGCAATTAACCCAGGAAATTCAGGAGGACCTCTGGTTAATGTGCTTGGGGAAGTGATAGGGATAAATACCTTTATATTTACCAAGGGTGGAGGTTCAGAAGGTGTAGGGTTTGCAATCCCTTCCAATACAGTTAAGAAATTCATAAAAGAGGTGAAAAAACACAAAAAAAGAAGACCTGCTTGGCTTGGTATAGGAGTTCAAGACATTAGTGCAGATATAGCAGAGGCTCTTAACTTCACCACTCCTCAAGGAGTAATCATTGTAGATGTTTTTAAAGATTCTCCAGCAGAGGATAAAGGGCTTGAACCAGGAGATGTAATAATCTTTGCTAATGGAGATAAGATAAGTTCTAAAAAGGCTTGGGAGGATTTTATTGCCAATCTATTTGTTGATGACACGGTAAGAATGAAGGTGGTGCGTAGTAAAGATACCTTTGAAGTTACTCTTGTAGCATCAGAGTATAAAGAAGAAAAAGGAGTATTTATTCCGTCGTTGAAAATATGGGTTAAAGATTTAAATCCAGTACTTTCTTACAAATACCAAATCCATTCAAGGGAAGGTGCATTTGTATATAAAGTTGAAAATGGATATGGAAAGTTTATAGGACTTAGACCAGGAGATGTTATTCTTTATTTTCAACAGAAAAAAATAAGAAAAGCAGAAGATTTAAAAAAATACGCTACCCATTTAAGTTCTCCATTGGATTTAATAATTGAAAGAGAAGGGGCTACTTTACATCTCTTCTACGGATTTTGATTTTTTTAGTACTGTCTTTCCTCAATTGATCTTTTTCTCTCATCTTTAAATAGGTAGAAGCTAATTTTTTAATAAACGTAGTATCTTCTTTAATTTTTTGGAGTTTCAGTTGAATAAGTTCTATTTCTGCTCGCGTTCTGTCTATTTCTTTTAGAATTTCAGTTTCTTTCTTTTTTAATTTTAAAAGCCTTATTAATCCTGTAGGACCTGCGAGAAAGAAAAAATAAAACATTGCAATTACTGCAAGCATTATTAACCATTTTGTCCCTTTCTTCATATAAGAAAAATTAATGCACTTAAAAATGCTTCTGCTGTTCCCTTTAAAAAATTAATTTCAGCCCCTGTGAACAAAAATCTTGGGTAAGCAAATAAAGAAAAAACCGATACTCCTACTATAAAAGCCTTGTTTTTTTTATTTCCAGTACTCCATAGATTAGATAGTAGGACAACAAGCAAGCTCATCGTTAAGCTTTGAATAGCGCGTGAAAGGATATTTATTCCTCCGTAAATCCCTACG
>CAYQJV010000042.1:0-11654 GCA_964417925.1 uncultured bacterium
ATGTTTTGTAATTATATTGTGTACATAAGGTTCCCATTCAAAGAGCACATCTCCTTTCTTAACTTTTTCTCCATCCTTACAGCGTAAAATCGCACCCTTTGGTACATTAAATTTGGTAGAAAGTTTTTCGTTCTTTAACTCAATTATTCCACCCTCTTCCAACACCACATCTTCTCCATCAGATCTTGTTCCATACTTTATATTTATAAATTTCACACTGCCATCAAATCTTGCCTCCTGTCTTGTCTGCTCTGCTGCTCTCTGAGCAACTCCTCCATAATGAAAAGTTCTTAAGGTAAGCTGAGTACCAGGTTCTCCTATACTCTGAGCAGCTACTATTCCAACTGCTTCACCAAGTTCTACCAACCTACCTGTAGCAAGATTCCATCCATAGCATTTTGCACATACTCCATGAGGAGCTTCACAGGTTAGTACAGATCTTACCTTTACCTTTTCAATTCCTGCATTCTCTATTTCCTTTGCCTTTTCTTCATCTATCTCTTCTCCCGCATACACAATAGCCTCATTTGTAATTGGATTCACTATGGTTTCAAGCGCTATCCTTCCCACTATTCTCTCTGAAAGAGGTTCCACCACTTTTCCGCCTATCTTCAATGGCCCGATTTCCTCACCCATTATGGTACCACAGTCTTCCATTGTAATTATAACATCTTGAGCAACATCTACAAGCCTTCTCGTCAAATATCCTGCCTCTGCAGTTTTCAAAGCAGTATCTGTAAGCCCTTTCCTTGCTCCATGTGTGGATATAAAATATTCAAGAACGGTCAATCCTTCTTTAAATGAAGAAATTATTGGTCTCTCTATTATCTCTTCACCTGTTACCTTCCTTGATGGTCTTGACATTAAACCTCTCATTGCTGCAATTTGCTTTGCTTGATCTATAGATCCTCTTGCTCCGGATATTACAAGCATGTAAATTGGATTAAATCCATCTTGGTTCCTTTCAAGCTCTGCTACCAACTCCTCTGTAAGTTTTGCAGAAGCATTTGCCCAAGTATTTATAACATTATTGTATTTTTCTCTTTCTGTGATTAACCCTTTATAAAAGGCATCGTAGTATTTTTTAACTTCCTTCGTTGCTTTATCTATGATCTCCTTTTTTTTCTTCGGAATTATAATATCATCAATCCCAATTGAAACCCCACATTTGGTTGCGAATTTAAATCCTATGTCTTTTAAATCATCAAGGAATTCAGCGGTCTTTTTAAAACCATATGCCTTAAAGCAATCATAAATGAGTTGAGCTATCTCTTTCTTACTAAGAGTTTTATTAATAAATCTCAACTTCTCTGGAAGTATACTGTTGAACAACACCCTACCCACAGTGGTTTCTATTTTCTCACCATTGTGTACAAATGTTATCCTGGAGAAAAGATCCAATGATCCCAAAGTATATGCAGCTTCCACCTCTTCATAACTATCGGAGATAAAGGACACCTTCTTAGCCTTTGGATGTTCCTTGGTAAGGTAATAGATACCAAGAATCATATCTTGAGTAGGTACCATTATGGGCTTTCCATGAGCAGGAGATAGAAAGTTGTTTGAAGAAAGTATTAAAGTTGCTGTTTCAAGGATAGCCTCTGGAGTAAGAGGTACGTGGACCGACATAGTATCTCCATCAAAATCTGCATTAAATGGTGGACATACAAGTGGATGTATTCCAATTGCTTTATGTTCCCAAAGCTTAGGGTAAAACGCCTCTATGGATATTCTATGAAGAGTAGGAGCTCTGTTAAGCATTACAGGATGCTCCCTCACCACATCCTCAAGTACCTCCCACATTTCTTCTGTCTCCAGTCTATAAAGCTCTTTTGCACTTCTTTCAAGGGTTGTGAGTTTTTCTTCCTCCAATTTATGAAGAATCATCGGTTTAAAGAGCTCTTTTGCCATTTCTTTTGGTAAACTACACTGATGAAGTTTTAGATGAGGGTCTACAACGATCACAGATCTTCCAGAATAATCTACTCTCTTTCCAAGTAGATTTCTTCTAAATCTTCCTTGTTTCCCTCTAAGAATTTCCATTAAAGACTTAAGAGGTCTATTCCCTCTTCCTCTTACCGGCCTTGCAAGGTGCTCATTGTCAAAAAGGGCATTTACTGCTTCCTGTAACATTCTTTTTTCATTTTTCAAAATGATTTCAGGAGTCTTTATCGCCATTAAATGCCTTAATCTATTGTTCCTTATTATAACCCGTTTGTAAAGATCATTTATATCCGAGGTAGCATATCTTCCTCCCTCCAAGGTTATCAGAGGACGAAGGTCCGGAGGTATTACGGGTATAGCTTCAAGAATCATCCATTCAGGTTTTACTCCTGATTGTCGGAAAGCCTCCACTATTTTTAATCTATTCAGCAAAGCTCTTCTCTTTGAAACTTCATGCTTTATTCTGGATTTAAGCTCTGCAGAAAGGTCATCTAAATCAAGTTCTTCGAGTAAAATTTTTAAAGCCACTGCTCCGGTCTCTGCTTTAAACCCAGAGTACTTCTCCAAAGCTTGCTGGTATTCCTCTTCATCGTATATAAGAGTCATACGCTTATAAGGTGAATTCCCCTGTTCTAAAACAATATAAGCATCGTAATTAAGTATGCTTTCTATCTGATTAATAGAAAGGTCAAGTAAAAGTCCTATTTTTGAAGGAGGAACCTTATAAAAGAGAGGATGAGCTACTGGAATTGCCAGCTCTATATGTCCCATTCTTTCCCTTCTCACAGCAGAGGTTGTAACTTCTACTCCACATCTATCACAAACAATACCTTTATATCTTATCTTCTTATACTTACCACAGCTACATTCATAATCCCTCACAGGACCAAAAATCCTTTCACAGAACAATCCATCTCTCTCGGGTTTCCCTGTTCGGTAGTTTATGGTCTCAGGATTAGTAACCTCTCCCCTGGACCAACTTCTTATTTCATCAGGCGAAACCAGTTGGATTTTCAAAGCATCAAAATCTTCAAAACCTACTTCATCTATTTCATTATAAGGTGGTTTATTACTCATTGCTCCTCTCCTTTATTGGAACCACATTTAATCCCAACCCCCTAAGTTCTTTCACTAACACAGAAAAGGACGCCGGTTTTTTGGGGGCTGGGGGTGGTTCTCCTCTAATTAACGCCTCATACAGTTTATTTCTACCCTCCACATCATCAGACTTTATAGTAAGCATCTCCTGTAGATTATAAGAAGCTCCATAAGCCTCAAGAGCCCACACCTCCATTTCTCCGAGTCTTTGGCCTCCAAATTGAGCTTTTCCACCTAAGGGCTGTTGAGTAATAAGAGAATACCTGCCAGTAGACCTTGCATGAATCTTATCCTCCACCATATGTATAAGTTTCATCATGTACATATAACCAACTGTTGCTTCTTGATCGAAAAGTTCACCAGTTCTGCCATCCCTTAATCTTATTTTACCGGATACTGGAAGTCCTGCCTTTTTAAGCTCCTCTTTTATCTCTTCTATCGTAGCTCCTTCAAATACAGGGCATATTGCCTGATATCCAAGTTTTTTTGCTGCAAAACCAAGTATTGTCTCCAGAATCTGTCCTATGTTCATCCTTGAAGGTACTCCCAAGGTATTTAATACCATATCCACTGGTGTCCCATCAGGGAGATAAGGCATATCCTCCACAGGAAGTATTTTCGCAACAACTCCTTTGTTCCCATGTCTTCCAGAAAATTTATCGCCCACCAAAAGTTTCCTCTTCTGAGCCACATATATTGTTATAGACTTCAAAACTCCTAAAGGAAGATCATCTCCTCTCTGAGCATTTTCCAAAGATGTTCTCAATTCTTTTTCAAGCTTTGTAAGTCTCTCATCATAGTCTCTTAAAATCTTTTTAAATTCCTCATTTTCTTTATCATCCAAAAGTTCTATCCTTTTAACCCTTATCTTAGAAAGCTGAATTGAGTCAAGTAACTCCTTAGTGAACTTTTCTCTTTTTTTAAGAATCACTTTGCCTTTTCTATCTTTAACATCCACTTTTACAGTTTTTCCTTTAAGAAATTCTTTGATAACCCGCTCCCTTTGTTCTTCAAGCATTCTTCTCCTTTCACTAAATTTCTTTTCTATGTTCTTTATTCTATCATTTATCACTTTTTTTGCAAGAGGATCATTTGTATTTCTCGTTAAAATTCTTCTACCAATTACTATTCCCTTAACCCCTGGATCCACTCTTAAAGAAGTATCTCTTACATTTGCTGCCTTTTCTCCAAAAATTGCTCTAAGTAACCTTTCTTCAGGAGTCATCTCTACATCTCCCCTGGGGGTTATCCTTCCCACAAGAATGTCATCAGGCCCAACTTCTGCACCTATTCTTACAATTCCGTATTCATCTAAGTTCATAAGTTCCTGCTCAGTAGCCCCAGGAATATCTCTGGTTATCTCTTCCGGTCCCAGTTTTGTTTCCCTTGCTTCTATTTCATACTCAAGTACTTGAATAGAAGTGAACACATCATCTTTAAGTAATCTTTCAGAGACAACAATTGCGTCTTCGTAATTGTAACCCCACAATGGCATAAATGCAACCAGTACATTCTTTCCTAAGGAAAGCATCCCATTCACAGTGGAAGGCCCATTTGCAATAATATCGCCCTTTTTCACCTTATCTCCAGGTTTTACTGCAGGCCTAAAATGAACACAGGTATATTGATTGGACTTCTCAAAATTCTTTAATTGATACTCCTTGAATTCCCTTTTCGTTTCTATAATTATTCTCCTTGCATCCACATACTTTACCACTCCAGAAACATCACTCTTTATCACTGAACCTGCTTTCTCTGCTATTATTCTTTCTACTCCAGTTGCAACCAACGGAGGTTCAGGTTCAATAAGCGGTACAGCCTGCCTCTGCATATTTGATCCCATCAAAGCTCTATCTGCATCGTCATGCTCAAGAAACGGTATTAAAGAGGTGGAAGGGGAAAATATTTGTTTTGGAGAGTACTCAATGTAATCCACCTCTTCTACTGGAACCGTGACTATTTCTCCTCGTCTCCTTGCAACCACCTCTTTTGCAAGGATTCTTCCATCCTTATCTATGGGAACATTCACTTGAGCAATTGTATATTTCTCTTCATCCTCTGCACTAATGTAATCAATGTGTTTTGTTATCTTACCATCCTTTACCCTTATGTAGGGGGTAACGATAAACCCATACTCGTTTACTTTACTGTAAAGGGCAAGAGAAGTTATTAAACCTATATTTTGTCCTTCAGGTGTCTCTATAGGACATATCCTACCATAATGAGAATAATGAACATCCCTCACTTCAAAACCTGCTGTCTCCTTTGTTAACCCTCCAGGACCAAGTGCAGTTAGTCTTCTCTTATGCGTTAACTCAGAAAGAGGATTCACCTGCTCCATGAACTGTGATACAGGACTCGTAGCAAAAAATGCTGTAATACTATTGGAAACCACAGGAGAATTAAGTAATTCCAACGGAGTAAGTTTAGATTCTTCCAAAAAAGATGCTCTCTCCCTTGCTATCTGAACCAATTGTATAAGAGCAGGTCTTATTACATTTTCTAACTGCTCTCCCACTCCTTTTACTCTTCTATTAGCAAGGTGATCCATATCATCAGGCGGAAACTTTCTCTCTGCAAACTCTATCAACTTTTTTGTGATATTCACAAGATCATCTGGAGTAAGCACTTCTGCATTATCTTTTCTACCAAATCTACGATTGAGTTTATATCTCCCTACCACACCAAGATTGAATCTATTAGGATCAAATACCAAACTGAATATTACCCTTTTTGCAAGGTCAAGAGAAGAAGGATTCACTCCTCTCAACCGATTGTACATTTTTCTTAGTGCATCTTCTGGAGTTCTTGATCTATCAGCCTTTACGGATTCCACAAATATTTTTACTCCAAATCTATCTTCATCTATCACTTTAACCTTTGATACCCCCTTCTCAATCAGAAATTCCTTTAAATTCTCTGTGATTACCTCTCCTGTTTTAGCAAGTACTGTACCATCCTCAAGACGTACATCCGAAGCAAGCACATAACCTTCCTCAGGTTCTTTTTCAGAAACCTTGAAAAGCATTCCTGCGAGATCTTCATGGGTAAGTCCAATAGATCTAAAGAACATGAAAAGAGGAACCTTTCTTTTTCTCTCTAAGACTGCAAGTAACACATTGGAGGGAGAAACCACAATTTCAAACCATGAACCCCTTTCTGGAACCACCAAAGCTTGATAGGTGTTTTTATCTTGAGTGAAATATATTCCAGGAGAACGTAAAAGCTGAGCTACCACCACTCTTTTAATTCCATTTATTACAAAACTCCCGTCATCTGTAATAATGGGTATATCACAGATGTATACTTTTTGTTCTATCACATTCTCCACCTCACCCCTCGGAGAGTACCTGACAAGCCTAAATATTCCGAGAAGTGGTGAAGCATATGTAGTGCCTCTCTCTATTGCCTCCTCAGGAGAAAAAATAGGCTCCTTTAACTCATAACCGCAATATTCAACTTTAAAACCTCCATGTGTATCCTCTATAGGAAAAATCTCCCTAAAAATCCTTTCTAAACCTTTGTTTTCCCTTTCATTAGGTTTCTTGTCAGGTTGTAAGAATTCTCGAAAAGATTGTATTTGAATGTTAATTGCTGCTGGGAGTTCTCCAAATTTGGGTAACTTAGAAAAATCCTTTTGTTTTAGCATATTATCAAGAATTATTCAAACTCTACTTTTGCACCAACTGCTTCGAGTTTCTTCTTTATCTCCTCTGCTTCGTCTTTTGATACTCCTTCCTTTATTTTAGCAGGTACATTATCAATCAGTTCTTTTGCTTCCTTAAGACCCAGATTAGTTATAGCCCTTATTTCCTTTAAAACCTGAAGCTTATTTGCACCTATTTCCTTTAAGATCACATTGAACTCTGTTTTCTCCTCAGCAGCAGGAGCCGCCCCACCAGCTGGTGCAGCAGCTGCAGGAGCAAAAACTGCTCCTTGTATATTGAATTTCTCCTTCAACGCATCAACCAACTGAGAAAGCTCAAGAACTGTAAGTGACTCAATTTCGGATATAATACTGTCTATCTTGCTCTTGTTTTCTGCCATTTTTTACCTCCTTTCATTTGATAGTTTTTCAAGAATAGCAATAAATTCTCTCATCTTTATTTCAAGAACAAAGACAAGATTTCCTATAACTCCTTCTAATCCTCCCACAAGCATTGAAAGTAATTCCTCTCGGGGAGGAATTTTTGAAAGTTTTTCTACTTCCTCCTTCTTGTAAAACTTTCCCTCTATGTATGCCCCTTTAATTTTGAAAGGAATATCTTCGTCTTTGAACTTCTTTATATTCCTTGCAGGAACAATAGGATCATGTTGAGTGACAATAACTGCCGTAGGTCCTTTCAAAACTTCTTCAGGAATTTCAATATTCACACTTTCTAAAGCCATCTTGGCAATTCTATTCTTTATAACCTTTAAAAGAGAATGCTCCCTTCTCAAAGTTTTCCTCACTAAATTCATGGTTACCGCATCTATTCCTGTGTAATCTGTAAAATATATGGCTGTCTTATTTTTAAATAACTCCTTCAACTTTTCAAGAAGTTCTTCTTTCTCTCTCCTTGGCATTAGTACTCCTCCTTCTTTGCAAGTTCAGTTAATTCCTTAACATCAAGTTTAATAGAAGGCCCCATTGTCGTAGATATGTAAACAGATTTTATATATTGACCTTTCACAGCCGGTGGTTTCATTCTAAGAAGTTCTGCTATAAAACTTACAATATTTACTTTCAAATCCTCAGGAGAAAAATTAACTTTACCCACAATGGCATGGATGTTTCCTGTTTTATCGGTTTTAATCTGCACCATTCCTTTTTTTAAAGACTGCACTACCTTACCCACTTCAAATGTTACGGTACCTGTTTTTGGAGAAGGCATTAACCCCCTTGGTCCTAAAATCCTTCCGAGTTTTCCTACCTCTGACATAGTATCTGGAGTAGCAACCACTGCGTCAAAATCAAGCCAACCCTTTTTTATTTTCTCCACATACTCTTCTACCCCTACGTAATCTGCCCCCGCATCTCTTGCCTCTTTTTCTTTCTCCCCCTTTGCAAATACAAGTACCTTTATCTCTTTACCAGTCCCCTTAGGAAGTTCAATACTTCCTCTTACCACCTGATCTTGCTTTCTTGGGTCCACTCCTAAACTTACACTGATATCTACACTTTCGTTAAATTTTGCTGTCGCAGTTTCTTTAACAAGCTTCACCGCCTCTTCTAAAGGGTAAGCTTTTTGAGAATTTATCTTCTCTTTTAATGCAAGGTACCTTTTACTTCTTTTCATTCTTCCTCCACAATTATCCCCATTGATCTTGCAGTTCCTTCTATTATTCTAACCGCAGCCTCCAGAGAACCGGCATTAAGATCTTCCATTTTTTTCTTTGCTATCTCCTCAAGCTGTTTTCGAGTTACCTTTCCTACCTTATTTCTGTTAGGTTCTCCTGAACCCTTAGCAATTTTTGCTGCCTCCTTCAACAATACCGAAGCTGGGGGGCTTTTTAAAATAAAAGAGAAACTCCTATCTTTGTATACAGTGATAACCACAGGAATAGTAAGCCCGGGTGGCATATTCTTAGTTTGAGCATTAAATGCTTTACAAAATTCCATTATATTTAACCCATGTTGTGAAAGAGCTGGTCCTACAGGCGGAGCAGGCGTTGCCTGCCCTGCAGGAAGATGTAATTTTATAACAGCAGTCACCTCTTTTTTTCCTTTTGATTTTGCCATAACATCTCCTTTTTAAATTGTTTCTACTTCAACTATATCAAGTTCAATTGGGGTCGACCTTCCAAAAATCGTAACAAGAACTTTAACCTTTCCTCTCTCAGGATTAATATCTTCAACAGTGCCTACAAAACCTGTAAAAGGTCCCCCAATAATCTTCACACTTTCTCCTTTTTCAAAAGGCACATCCGCTTTTAGCTTCTCCTGTCCTTTAGCTATTTCTTCAAGTACACTCTCCGCTTCTTCCCTACTAAGGGCAACAGGTTTCTTTTTACTCCCAAGAATTCTTACTACACCAGGGACAGAGGTAACCAATTTAAAAGCTTCTTCTGAAGGTTCCATCTCCACAAGAATATGTCCTGGATAAAGTTTTCTTTCTTCCACAGTCTTCTTACCTTTCCTCACCCTCCATACCTTTTCTGTAGGAACAATAATTTGACCAAACTTGTCCTTCATATTCCGTTTCTCAATTTCTCTTTCCAAAATTTTCTTTACTCTAACTTCTCTTCCTGTAAGTGTATGTACCACAAAAAACTTCATTTTTTTACTTTCACTCAAGGCAGTATAAATGTTATAAGCTTTCTAAACAGAAAATCAATAATACCCACAAAAACTGCCATAAATATCGTAAGAAGAAGCACAGCCACGGTAGCACCCACAAGTTCCTTTCGTGAAGGCCATGAAACCTTTTTTAATTCATAAATAACACCTTTTAAAAATTCAATTATCCTTTTCATCATTCTCCTTCAAGCAGGCCCGGAGGGATTCGAACCCCCAACCCCCGGATTTGGAGTCCGGTGCTCTACCGTTCGAGCTACGGGCCTACTTAACTTCTCTATGTTTGGTATGCTTATTACAGAACTTACAATATTTCCTAAGTTCAAGCCTCTCGCTATGCGTTTTTTTATTTTTAGTGGTGGTATAATTTCTTCTTTTACATTTAGTACAAGCAAGCGTAACTATAACTCTCATTATTCTATTATCTTAGTTACAACTCCAGCACCCACTGTTCTTCCGCCTTCTCTTATAGCAAACCTTGAACCTTCTTCCAAAGCTACAGGGGATATTAGTTCTACTTCTAATTCCACATTATCACCTGGCATAACCATTTCCACTCCTTCAGGAAGTTTAACGGTTCCTGTAACATCGGTAGTTCTTATATAAAATTGAGGCCTGTAACCTGTGAAGAAAGGAGTATGCCTTCCACCCTCTTCTTTCTTCAACACATATACTTGAGCCTTAAACTTACGATGTGGATGTATACTACCTGGAGCTGCAACCACCATCCCTCTTTCCACCTCATCTTTTTCAATGCCCCTAAGAAGTATTCCTACATTATCACCTGCTATTGCTTCATCCAAAACTTTTCTAAACATTTCAAGAGAAGTAGCAACCGTTTTTTTGTGCATTCCAAATCCTATTATCTCTACTTCATCACCTGGTCTCAACCTCCCTCTTTCTACTTTTCCTGTAACCACTGTACCTCTTCCAGTAATACTAAAGATATCCTCTATAGGCATAAGAAAAGGCTTATCCACTTCTCTGGTAGGTTCGGGTATGTATTCATCTACTGCTTTCAAAAGTTCCCATAATGGTTTGTATACCTCATCATCTGGATTGGTACTATCGCTCTCCAAAGCTTTTAATGCACTGCCTCTTACTACTGGAACTTCATCCCCAGGAAATTCATATTTTGACAGTAACTCCCTTACTTCAAGTTCTACGAGATCTATTAATTCTGGATCATCTACCATATCAGTTTTGTTTAAAAATACTACCATAGCAGGAACATTAACCTGTCTCGCCAACAGTATATGCTCTCTTGTCTGAGGCATTGGACCGTCTGCAGCCGAAACCACAAGTATTGCCCCATCCATTTGAGCCGCTCCAGTTATCATATTTTTGATATAATCTGCATGCCCAGGACAATCTATGTGAGCATAATGTCTTTTTTCAGTTTCATACTCTATATGAGCAAGCTGTATCGTTAGTCCTCTTGCTTTCTCTTCAGGAGCTTTATCTATCTGGTCATAAGGGGTGAAATTCGCCATCCCCTTAAAACTCAAAACTTTTGTGATTGCCGCGGTCAAAGTAGTCTTACCATGGTCTACATGTCCTATAGTTCCAATATTCAAATGCGGTTTCTTTCTTTCAAACTTCTGTTTTGCCATAGTTTTTTACCTCCTTTTTTAAATTTTAAAAGCCCATGGCCGGAATCGAACCGGCGACCTCATCCTTACCAAGGATGTGCTCTGCCGACTGAGCTACATGGGCGTTTTTTTAAATTTTACGTGAAAAAACCTAATTGTCAAGATAAAAAAAGAGCCCCCCTCTATAGCTTTCCTCTTCCTCACTTCCGAATCTGCTCGTCAGGGGGGCTCGACTAAAAATTCCTGGGAGTTTGTCCCTGGTAGCCTGAAAACTCCTTAGAAAGGAGGTGATCCAGCCGCACGTTCCCGTACGGCTACCTTGTTACGACTTCGCCCCAGTCACCGAGTTCACCCTCAACCTCCTCCCTTTCGGGATGGAGGTCTTCAGGTGCCCCCGGCTCCCATGGCGTGACGGGCGGTGTGTACAAGGCCCGAGAACGTATTCACCGCCCCATGCTGATGGGCGATTACTAGCGATTCCATCTTCACGCAGGCGAGTTGCAGCCTGCGATCCGAACCATGCCCGCTTTTAGGGATTCGCTCCCCCTCGCGGGGTGGCAAAGCCCTCTGTAGCGGGCACTGTAGGACGTGTGTAGCCCTGGGCATAAAGGCCATGATGACCTGACGTCGTCCCCACCTTCCTCCGGCTTATCGCCGGCAGTCCCCTTAGAGTGCCCGGCCGAACCGCTGGCAACTAAGGGCAGGGGTTGCGCTCGTTGCGGGACTTAACCCAACACCTCACG
>CAYQJV010000043.1:0-11484 GCA_964417925.1 uncultured bacterium
CCTGTAGGTATAAGAGGCATACCTGCTAAATAATATGCATAATGTAATCCACCTTTATAGCTTTCATTACAAGCCAATGTAAGATAGGGAAAAGTTATAATAAAACTTCCCACAAACTCAAGTCCAATCACTCCTGCCTTTTTTAATCCTGATGATTTCTCCTCCGGGGCATCTGTCTGAAAGAATAATCCAGAAGAAGGATAAAAATCCAATGCCTGGGAATTACTTCTTATACCCACATGGTCAGGAGTAAAAACTCCCAATTGTGTCTCACCTTTAATCATAAAAAGGATAATCCAAAACACCTCTACCTCCTTTTTAAGAGTTCATTTTTTCTTTCTTTATTATTCTCACCTCCTTTCCTTATATTATATTACTCCTGTTTTTTTTTTGTCAAGAAAATTTTTAACATAATCTTTAAACAAAAATTTTAAAAAATGGGTCAAATTTTCTCCTTACTTTTAACCATGGGTTTTCATCCCCTCCAAACACCTCCACATACCACTCATACTTATTCGGATAGCCCTGGGTTATCTTAAGTTCGTCAATGTATGCAGTAAACCAGCCCTGCTCAGAGGTATTTCTATCATCATAGGCAATTGCAAGGTTTTTAAGGGTCTTCCCATGCAAAGGAGAAAGATTAAAGACATACTCCACCCACTCTCCCTCAGGGACACTTCTTCTTGATGCCCTTATTGTATTCCCATACTGGTCCACCACCTTACCATACGCAGGGTCAAAATAATCCCTTAACCTCGCCCATGGAGAGCATATACCATCAAGGGATATATGCCCGGCATCCTTAGGAGACTCCTTTATGTAAAATTTGCATGAAAGGAATGTATTTTCTGTGATGGGTATATTGCAGTCATATAGTTTCATATTGCATGACCCACAATTACTGCTTTCATCATACCCCTTGAATTTATACATGTATTCTCCATAAGGAGTTGAGATACCCTCATCGGGTTCCTGCACCACCTGAGCTGTAATGTCTCTAACTCCACATACAGGCTGGGATAGGGAGTTCCAAGGGGTATCTTCATAAGGAGGAGGGTCATCTGGCTCAAAACCTGAGTAAGATGCAAAAATATGGGCTACCACCTCTACCTCATCCGAGAGATCTGAAGTATCACATGTAACAGCCTTCAATGCATACCTATACCATCCACCCTCCTCAGGATAATCATCCCATGAAGTTGTGTTTGGAAGTATTGTGTCTATTATATCATCATCTGTAAAATCTCCTTCTCCTTTCTTTCTGTACAGCAGAAAATACCCTTCATTCTTTGATTTGTCTTGCCATGATAGAGTTATTTTTCCCTGGTTATATTCCCCTAACAAATTTGTAGGAGAAGGAGGAGGAAAACCATATATATCACATAATTTCATCTCATCAATATCTGGATATCCTTCTTCCTTCCAGCCATACCAGAAATAGGTAATATCATTTGGCTCATATTTAGAAATCACTTTCCACATCTTATAAATTAAACCGTTTATTCCCTCATCATCCCAGCCAGGATCACCATCGTTAATATCTTTATAGTCCCATATGTCCCACAAGTTTTGCATTACAGCTCCTTCAACTTTTGTCCCATCAATGTTACCATAAGGGGGTTCACCCTGCCAATAAGGATAGCCATTATAAGCATAATAACTTTCAACTCTATAGGGATAGTCTACCTTATTTCTCATCCATGAAATCACCGCATATCCAAAAAATTCTGCCCATCCTTCACAAAAAGCAGTAGGAACATTGGTAACTCGATAATAGGTATGATCACTTATATAATCCCAAAATTTTCGAGAATAGTCAAACCATCCATATTTATCATGCATCACTGCATGACCA
This sequence comes from uncultured bacterium, assembly GCA_964417925.1. Taxonomy (GTDB): domain Bacteria; phylum Hydrothermota; class Tepidihabitantia; order B3-TA06; family CAYQJV01; genus CAYQJV01. Next base: position 1,856 of record CAYQJV010000043.1, read on the forward strand.
TATTCATGTGCGCAAGTATATCCATACTCCTCCCAAACATCATCTCCATAGAGATGTATCTCATCAATTATCGGTTTAAAATATGAGCGACCATATTCTTCATGATAGAATGTTTTTATAGATTGCCTTACCCATCTAAATTTCTCATCACAGAATTCTCTTGCATTATGGAGAATGTAAAGAATTCTTCCCCAAGAAGGTGTAACCGAAATGTTTGCATCATATATACTTTGCGTTACATTTTCTTTATACCAATATTGGGGGAATGGTCCATGATTAGCTTGTGCAATCCAGGCGGCATCATTTTCGGCATATGCTATTATAAGCCAATTAAGTCCTGATGGTAATCCATCAACTCTATAGTATCCATCTTCATCGGTGAAGGTCCAGAAGAAGCCAGCAGATGTGCCATTAGGATAATAAGCATTCCCTTGAACCAATACATTAGGAACGGGCTGCGTCTCTCCTTCTTCTATGTCTTTAGGAACTTTATAGTAGATTCTGCCGGCAATTGTTATCTCGCCTCCTCCCTCAAGGTTGGAAAGTCCCGTCGTATCGGGAATTTCAATCGGTAAGGGAGGATAGAAATTTTCAGGCTCATGTGGAAACACAAAAATGCCACTATCTGTAGATAAAACATAGATGGGAATATACTTCTCGTTCCAATAATCTGCATCTTCCGAGGGATGAATTATACTGAACCATAAAAGATAACTCCCAAGAGTATCTATCCGAAGAAGAAGTTGAAGATTTAAACTTTGAGATGAATCTAAATGAACATTAAAACTACTATCCGGCTGAAGCAACTTTATTCCTTCAGGAATTGTTAAATAACACTTCGTATTGGGAGAAAAAGTATTTGATAAAATCTTAATGGGAAAAGAGATGTATTCATCCTTTATTACTATCGAATCCCAGGGAATTGAGATCTCGTAACGTTCCTTTCTTAATTCTACACCAATCAATTGAGAAAATAAACAAATACCTACTATAAAAGTTCTTTGCATTTTACCCTCCTCATTTTATATATTTATTTACATTTTTAAGTATCCAGAGCGATAGATTCTCCATATGTCCTGCCTCCCAGTCTACAAATTCTGCAGCACAGAAAACTATCTGAGTTCCATCGGGAGAACCACAAGGCTGGACTATGCGTCCTTCCTCTGCAATCCTTGCATCTATTGTAATTGTATCCATGTCAGGAAGATGGATTATCCTGATTAAAGAGTCTCCTAAGGTAACATCTCCAGATGATGTTACTATGAAATTTGAATTGGTTAAAAAAGCCTTAGCCCATGATGTGTATTCTAAAACAAATACTTTTTTTAATAAAGTGTCTTTTACTGAATATTTCAAGGGAGTAAGCAAAAATTGCGGAATTGCCAGTATAAATACTGAATCATTAGAAGTTACTTCAAATTCCCAATCCATATCTCTTCTTACTTCAATTATCCACCGGTTCCCCTTTGATTCTAAATCTATTGCCCAAATCCCTCCACTATCGGAGGAAGAAATGAGAGAGCAAAAGATTTTATCTCCATAACTTGAAAATTTTATCCCACCTATTCTATATGAAGATGTAAAAATTGTATTTATCATCCTTGTTTTTAAATCTAATATCAAAATTTGATACCAAGAGTCTACTATTCCTAACTTTTCACCATTAGGTGATACATCAATTGCATTAAACTCGCCTTCCAAGAGCATTTCTTTTCTGTGCGATGATAAAGATATGCACCAAATATCTCCTTTATTTCTAAAACCTTCAAACCATCCATCAAGATAATAAATTTTTTCACCGTCTGGGGACCAGATAGGAGAAAAACAATCACTTTTTTCAGCATTTACCAAGAAAACAAGGTCAGGATTTCTCTCAAACCCTTCGCAACATAACATCGTCATCATTAATAATCCTGTGATTTTTATTAATATTTTTTTCATAGTTACCTCCTTGTTTTAAAGTTTTTATCCTTTTTTCTTTCTCTCTCACCCCCTTTCATTATATTATACTACTCCTGTTTTTTTTTTGTCAAGAAAAATTTAAACATAATATTTTATGTAAGATTTATAACACCAAAACTTAATACTTTAAAACTTTTCATGTTGCAGGAGCCACAATCACTGCTTTCATCATATCCTTTGAATTTGTACATGTATTCCCCATAAGGAGTTGAAATACCCTCATCGGGTTCCTTTACCACTTTTGCAGTAATATCTCTCACCCCACATATGGGCTGGGATAATGAGTTCCAAGGAGTGTATTGGTAAGGTGGTATATCTTGTTCTTCAAATGAAAAATAATAATCTGGAATTCTAACGATACATACTCCTTTATAAGGTTTTCCGTATCTTGAGGGCATTGGAATACCGTTTTTACAAAAGGATACAGTAATATAAATATTTCCTGGGGTTAAAGGAATAATGTAAAAACCCGCTTTTCCATTTTCATTTGTATACGCCCATTTGTAAATTTCAATTTCTGGCCTCTCATATGCTTTCTTAATAAGGGTAACTGTCGCATCCTTAAAAGGTACTCCATTAAGTGTTACTTTTACCTCAAAATAATATAACTCTCCCTCTTTTGTTAAATAAGTGGGATGCAATACTTCAAAATCTTCAGGCTCATATCTACCTTTCCAGATAAAAAGTAAAGGATCTCCTAACGCATTTATTGTACATTCCAACCACTCATATCCACCATTTGTAAAAGGATTACCTACATTAGCAAAAGCATTCTTGTGCTCCGTAAATACATTTCCTAAAGTAGTGGTAGAGTTTCTACCAGTAAGAAGTTTAAAAAACTCTTTATCAAAAGCAGGACTCCATGAATTATGATGAGTTAATACTCCAAAAAGCCCCTGAGCAGTGTTTCCTATAAAAGCTATACCCCCTCCTTCACGGCAATTTATAAAGCACGTTCCCCAACACCGTCCTAAAGTCTGTGAGTAGTAAGCGAAATTTCCTGAGCGACAGCTAATCGTATAAAAAATGGATTGCCGAGAACCGTTGTGTATTCCATTGATTATGTCATCCGTTGTTATGTATTGATGATGGTTCCTTGCTCCTACCCCTATTATTGTAATATTTCCATGGTCTATGTGGTTAACCAAATGATACCCTTCATTTAGTGCATTTAAGCAATCTTTTTTATGCGTTCCGTTCTCGCTGTCGTATTCGGTATTCACATTGTAATAACTCAGAATATATTTTTCTTTTATATCCTTTTTATGGTCCTCTCCTTTATTATGAATCACATCATACCATCCTTCGTCAGGATCAAGGTCAAACCCCATCAAAAAGATTTTGTGAATATAATTTGAAGGAGGTGAAGTCTCGTATTCTATTATCTTTTCCACAAACCTTATTGCTTCCTCATAATCATGCACCGGAGCTCTGGTAACGTATACTTCTGCCCATTTGTCTATCTCGCCTTCTTCTCCATACTTACCATCTCCATCCCCATCCCATGTACCATCTAAGCATGCATAATACCAATCCGTGGGAGGATGGTCTGTAGTATCACCACCCCAACATTTATAAGTTCTTTCGGCTATCCTCACCGGAACATGAAATGTGTCTCCGCCTATTAGGAAATATTTTGTCCCATGATTATAATAATAGTATTTTATAAAGTTCCGTATTTTCTCTGGATTGTCTGAACCGTTAAAATGAGAGTATATTTGATCGGTAGTGATAATTTGAGTAGAAATTCCTTTTTCCTTTCTCCACCATGCAAGACGAAGAAATGCCATTTTTAATTCAGGGGAAGTAATAATTATATATTCCGGATCTTCCGGATCCGGCTCCCAAGGTTCTCCCATAGGCACATCTTCTGGATTTATCACCATCTCCTTCACAATATTAGTAAAATCAGGATCTTTTCTTACAGTGTTGCCCTCAGTATAGCTTGTATATATTTTGATAATCCCTTCTCTCAGAACCACAACTTTTCGCTCTCCCGGGATATAAAGAAAAGGGAAAAGAGAAATACTCCCTATTTTATATCCGCCCATTCTTCCTGTGTCACCCAATATCAAAATACCAGGGAATAAAGTATCAGAGCTATAAATCAAACTATCAGGAGGGACAAAAGGAGGAACTGTATCAAAAAATCCTGGTTGAGCAGGAAGAAATACAAATTCCTCTTCCAAGGTATCAAATCGGAAAAAAGTTAAACAAGTACTATCTATAACCTCCTGGTCATATAAGTATACATAAATCTGCCTGTAGGGAAGTGCTGGTAACCCAGGAGAAGAAATATAAAAAGACCTCCCAGTAGTGTCTTCTATATAGATATATTCTTCGTATTCTTTAAATACAAAACAAGAAGTATCAAGGGAGAAAGAAAACTCAATTACTCTTGCAAATATTACTGAATATATCAACACAATTAAAGTAAATAATTTCCTCATCTCATCCTCCTTTATAAAACTTAATTATTCCAAGCGATAGGCATACATCTCCCCATTATCTCCCACTGCATAAAACACTACAGGTGAGCAATCCCACCCATAGGTAGATATGGCATTCAAATGCACATCATCCATTATCTTTTTCCATCCGTATCCCTCATATTCATATATTGCACTTCCAACTGCAAAACCCCATATACAATTTCTCTTTGGAGTTAATGCAAGGTCCTTTAAAACTTCCCCAAACACTTTTTGCACCATCTTCCATTCTCTACCATCATAGTAATAAAACCAGCTATCCTTACCATCCGAAACAACAACCCAGACTTCAGGAGAGTTATATATGTTCCATATCCCTCCGTATTTCATTTTTCTGTCAAACAGTGTATCTATCATCCACACACTATCATCTGAAAGATGAAGAACACCTCTTTCACCAAGTATCCAGATCTCATTATCCTCGGTAATATCAAACAATCTCCATTTGCATTCAAAAGGCAGGTCTATCCTTTCCCACCTTTCTGTATTCTCATTATAATCCAAAATTACTCCACTATCTCCCACCACCAGGTCTCCATATGCTCTTATCGCATAAAGGTTAACATCTACATCACACTCCATCCTTCTTTGTTGACCCTGATAGGCATCATAAATTATAAAGCCGTTCTCTCCCACCGCATATGTCCCCAGCATGGAGATATCATACAAAGTCACATTAAATTTAACAGTATCTATTCTCCATTTCCAGCAATGACCCATCCTAAACATCACTATTCCATCTTCTCCACACGCACTTGCCTCGTTGCCTCCACATACTCCATAAATGTTCTTTTCAGTAGGTGAATACACCTTCTGCCACTTACCTCCTTCCAATCTTTCATCTCCACCTATACAGGAGTAATTCGTTATTCCTATTGTAACAATACATACTAAAATTATTATTCTCTCCCTCATCTCTACCTCCTTGTTTTAAGTTTTCTATTCATTTTTTCTTTCTTCTCTCACCTTCCTTTCTTTTAAAATTATATCCATTTGTTTTTTGTCAAAAAAATTTTAAACATAATATTTTATGTAAGATTTATAACATCAAAACTTAATACTTTAAAACTTTTCCAGCATGACCCCTAATCACTGCTTTCATCATATCCTTTGAGTTTATACATGTATTCTCCATAAGGAGTTGAGATACCCTCATCGGATTCCTGCACCATTTCTGCGGTAATATCTGTAACTCCACATATGGGTTGAGATAGGGAATTCCATGGAGTATCCTCATAGGGAGGAGGGTCATCTGGCTCAAAACCTGAGTAATCTATGAGATAATGTGAATAACACCACTTTGAAGTATCACAGGTAAGACATGCCACTTTATAATTATATAATTTTTCTGCATACTCAACATATTCCGTGGTATTGCTTGATAATCTTATAATTCTTTCACTTCCTATCCTTTGAAGAAAATATTGCCCTTCTAATTCTGCATTATCCTCCCAATTCAAATGAATTTGTTGATTAGAAGGATTAAAGGAAATAGATAATACGGTAGGGGCGGGTGGTTTCTTCCCTCTTAAGTTACAATAAGCCATCTCATTTATACTATTTTCTCCATACATACTCCACCACTTTCCTAAGAACCAGCTCATAGATAAAGGATGCGATGTTTTTATCACATTCCATATCCGACCTATCCACGGACCACAACCCTCATCATCCCATCCTGGATCTTCATCATCCGTATTTTCATCATCATACAAATCCCACAATGTCTGCATAACAGCTCCCTCAACATATATTCCAGGCCAGTAGATATCGGCACAGTCACCATACTGGCAAAAAGGTTTATAGAATGGAGGATAATAACTTTCTGCATAGCGTAATGTACCTCCTGTTCTTCCGTTATTAAACTCCTTGTATTTCCACTCATAAACTGCAGATTCGTAAAACTCTGCCCATCCTTCATTCCAAGCAAAAGGAGGAGAAGTACAAGATGTAAGAAAATGGCTTTGCCATGGCAACCAAGGTTCTTTTACAAAATTTAAATAAAGATCTATTCCATACTCATGACACATCACAGAATGTCCAAATTCATGGGCATGTGTTGACATATTATTTTTACCCCATACTCCATCACTAAATACACATATGGAATTACCAAAAAGCTGTTCTATTAGTGCAAGAGTAATCACTATCACTTCTCCCATTCCAGGAAGCCCCTTCCATATAGAAAGAATAATACTCAAAAAATCTACCCAATCAGAAATAACATCAGGGATATAAAAAGCACACGCTGGTTTTCCTGGCACGGTAGAAGAAGAAAAGGGAAGATATAAAATTTTAGTTGTAGGATTATTGTATCCTAACTTTTTATATCCCCATTTCCATGCCCAATATGTGTCATGTAATAATCTCGCCCATGTGCCCCACCATACTTTTAAATCCACTCTTTTATCTCCGCTCACCAAATGAGGTCCCCATTTTCCTCCAGGAAAAGGCACTGGAGATACCCCAGGAAAAACAATATGAGTATGCCCATTATTAGCCCATACAATTATCATTATTGGCTTTGGCCATAATCCTCCAATAGTAACAGAATAGTATCCATCCTCATCAGTATAAGTAACATGAGGCCAGCCCCAGGAATAGACAATAACCTTTATATGGGGTAAAGGTCTATACCCTTCTTTGTCCTTATCATAATAAGTGATTCTTCCGTAAATCTTATGGTCTCCCCAATCCACTCCGTACATTTCAGAAGAATCTATTGGCTCCGGTTCGCTCGGGAACATCCAGTATCCTTCAGGAGGAAACGAATCTGCAACTACTTCACTATCTGTTGCAAGAATATAAATATCTCTTATTTCTATAAGAGAATCCTCATTCCATATCCTAAAGTAAGGATTGTATCTTCCCGTATCAGGAATAGTAAAGGGAATAACCACAGAAAATGTATCCTGATATGGAATATTTCCTTGATATACAGTGTCTCCATATAAAAACTCGGCTCCTCTCAAAACCGAAAAAGAAATATTTATCTCTTCAAGGACGGTATCCGAGGTTATCCAGAATCTGATTCTGCTCTCCTCGCCAATCTGAGGTGGAGATAGAAATTCAAACCCTGTAGAGAAAGCAAAGATGTTACTACTCATAAAGAATAAAAGTAAAAACAATATAAGTTTTTTCATCTTTACCTCTCTTTTATTTTAATTTTATATTTTCCCTTACCCAGAGTTCCAGATAGGTGGGATGTAATGGGTCTCCTCCCTCTGTATCACAACAAGCGAAAATAATAGCATCCCCATCCTTCCAAGTTATGCTGGTCTCGTGAAACCATGAATACTCATAAGGTCTAACATCTATTACTAATGAATCTGTGGAGAATATATTTTTTATTTTCAAATGTTTCATGGTAAAAGTAAACGGAGAAAACACAGCAATCCAGCCTTCATATTGTGGATTGAAAGCTACTATACTACCACCGCTACTTCTTATTGTGAATAATAACTTTCCTAATTTAGGTCCTACCTCCCACAATAGGCTATAAATTTTATTTCCTAAAGCTATTAAACTGTCTCCAGGACCAATACTTATATCTTCTTTATGCTCTACCTCCCCCACTTGATACAAAGTTCCAGAAAACTCTTTATAAAAAAGAAAATTTCCCGAATAGAAAAACACACCATCTCCACTATAAGAAAATTTTATGCCCCATCCTTCTATATCCAAGAAAGAAAGAGAGTCTTTAGAAATATCATATAAAAATACTTCACCAGAAGTATCCCTAAATACTATCTTCTTACCATCATGGGAGAGGTCATATTCACATATCGGGTAAGAAATAACCCGGTACACGGTAGTAGTATCAGGATATATAATTTTACATAACTCACCATATTCTATGCCATCCTCTATGCTCTCCTCTTCATAAGAGTTATGGTCCTTTACCAAAAAGAATAATTCTCCACTGGTTTCATTATATCGCGGCATCCAGAAACTCATTCCCTCTTTTTTTAATATACATTGTAAGACAGGATCTCTTTCAAATTTACTACACATTACTACAAACATAAATACCACCATTAAAACAATTACCACCCACATTTTATTTATTATCCCTTTCATCTCCACCTCCTTGTTTTAAAGTTTTTTATCCTTTTTCCTTCTCTCTCACCTCCTTTCACCATATTATATTACTCCTGTTTTTTTGTCAAGAAAAATTTTAAGCATATCTTTATTTAATATCTTGTATTTTTTAAATCCTTACCTCCAAAAAAAGTGTTTGTGGTAATTGGTATCTCAGTATCATAAAGTTTCATATTACATGACCCACAATTACTGCTTTCATCATACCCCTTGAATTTGTACAGCTGAGCACCAAATTGACATCCAGTTAAATCCTCATCGCGATATTCTTTTACTTCATTTCTACCTTCTCCTCAATAAAAGACAAAAACAGGGGGGAAATAAAATAAAGTTCCTCAAAATAAACCATCCTATCCACATACTACCTCCCTTCAGTCTCCATAAAATCCTGGTGGGGGAATTGTTGTATCTGCAACAATACTTGAATCTTCTTTAACCAATATAAATATCCGATGAACACGTGCCAGCCTCCAATCACTACTCACATCCAGAAAAGTGTCTACTACTAAACCTAAAGTACCACCATAACTACTAGGTTCATCAAGGAAGAACTTTACTGTAAAAGGGAATACCTCCGCAGAATCAAGTTCAAAATAAAAAGAGTCAGGATATACTGGAATCACTTTGGTAGTATCTGTGGAATCATTCCGTGCTTTTATGTCTTCTATATATATTACTGCATACCCTCTATGTTTTATATTTGACTTTATCTCTATATACAACTCCGAGGTGTCTCCCAATCTTAGCCCTGACTCAAGTCCCTTTGGATATCTTATCTCCCATGTTTCCAGAATAGTAAGATCATTTTCATCACATTGCCCCATACTTATTACTACCATTAAGAAAGCAGTTAATAATATCCATATTTTATTTTTTGCCTCTTTCATCTCCACCTCCTTGTTTTAAAGTTTTTTATCCTTTTTCCTTCTCTCTCACCTCCTTTCACCATATTATATTACTCCTGTTTTTTTGTCAAGGAAATTTTTAACATAAATCTTTAAACAAAAATTTTAAAAATTGGTTCATCTCCTCCAAACACTTCCACATACCACTCATACTTATTTGGATAGCCCTCTG
>CAYQJV010000044.1:0-11465 GCA_964417925.1 uncultured bacterium
GATAGAGTGTTATGATAAGGCGATAGAGTTAAATCCAAAATATGCAGTCGCATGGTATAACAAAGGGGTTGTATATTATGAACTTGAAGAATATGAGAGGACGATAGAGTATTTTGATAAGGCGATAGAGTTAAATTCTGACCTTGCAGAAGCATGGTATAATAAGGGCGAACTTTTTTATATGCTCGCCAACTATGAAAAAAGTTCCAGATGCATGGATACGCTTATGAAAATAAAAAAATCATTTGCATATTTATTAAAAGGCAAAATAAATATTGCACGGGGTAAATTCAAGGATGCCATGGAGAACTTTGAGAAAGCAAAAAAAATAAACCCCTTAGATGTTTCTCTATCTCTATGGAAAATATATGCGAAGTATTTATCTCTGGAAAAGATAAAAAGGAAAGATAAGACTAAATATGAAAAAGAGTTAACTTTAATATTGCTTGAACTGGAAAGGCTTAAAGAAATTGTTAAAAAGGCGGGTAGAGAAAGAATTGCCTACCTTTATATATGCTACTGGCTTGGGGTTCTGTATTTTAAACTGGATGATGTGGTTTCTGCAAAGCAAAATCTTGAAGAGTGTTTCTTGGTTAAAACAAAAAAGAATCTAAGAAAAGAGGAAAGAGAAGAGATGAAAAAAGTAAAAGAAAAGGCAAAAATATTGCTGGGGTATATCTGGAATTTCCGAATAAGACCCTCTTTCTGGGTATGGTGGTTTTCCTCCCCAAAACCATTGTATAAATGCCAAAAATTATCTTTAGCAATAATTCTCTCTCTGGGTATTATAATTATCTCTTTAATTTTGTTTTTCCATCCTTTATTAAATGATTTGTTTGCCAAGGTTGACTGGAGGATTTACTTTTTCCTTTTAATATTGGTATTTTTAATATTCCTTTCACCTTTGCTTCACCGCATTAAAGCAGGAGAAGTTGAAGCAGAGCTTATTTCACCTCCTCCATCACCACCCGTGCCCTGTCTTTTACCTCCAGAAACTCTTCCCATTCCGAGGGAAGTAATTAGTTTTATTGATTCTAAAGGAGCCGAAAGCCAAATAGGAAAATAGTGAAACTATTAATTTGACAATTTGGGGGATTGGAGTATATTTGTTAAAATGAAAATCACTATTATTTACGATAATACCACATCAAAACCTGAACTTGAGGCAGACTGGGGATTTTCTGCCCTGGTTGAAACAAAAGAGAAAAGGATTCTCTTTGATACCGGAGCACAGGGAGATATACTCATTTCAAATATGGAGAAACTAAAAATCAACCCCAAGGATATTGAAGATGTCTTTATCTCCCACCTGCACTGGGACCATACCGGAGGATTGGCATCGTTTCTCAAGTTAAATAACAAAGTAAAGATATGGGTTCCCTTTTATATTTCAGAAATCAAAGAAGCAAAGGAGGTAATTGAAGTAAAAGAAGCAAGAAAATTGTATGAAGGTATATACTCCACAGGGACCCTGGAAGGAATAGAACAGTCTCTATGTGTTAGCACAGAAAAAGGAATTATAATAATAGCCGGATGTTCACATCCAAGAATGAAACATATTCTACAGGTTGCTTCTCAATTCGGTAAGGTATATGGTATTATCGGAGGTTTGCACTCAACAAGACCCGAATCATTGAAAGGATTAAACTTTATATGTCCCACCCACTGCACCCAGTATAAAGAAGAGATAAAATCCCTGTATCCAGAACAGTATAGAGAAGGAGGAGCAGGAAGAATAATTGAGATATGAGCCTCAAGGTTCTGTTGTTAATCTTATTCTCCTCACCCCAAATAACCTTAATCTCTGTTTATGATAATTACACGGTAAATCCTGAGTTAAAAACTGCATGGGGATTTGGATGCGTGATAAAAACAAACGAAGAGACTATCCTTTTTGATACCGGAGGAGATGCAGATGTTCTGCTTTTCAATCTTGAAAAATTAAATTTAGACCCAAAATCAATTGATAAGGTGGTTATCTCCCATATTCATGCAGACCATGTTGGAGGATTGGAAGGATTTTTAAAAAGGAATAACAAGGTTATAGTCTATATACCCAAGTCCTTTCCCAATTCAATAAAAAGCATGATAAAAAAATCCGGAGCAAAACTTGTTGAAGTATCTGAATTTCAAAAGATTTCTGATTCTATTTATACTACCGGAGAACTCCCGGGACCTCCTGAAGAACAGTCCCTCATTATAAACTCAAAAAAAGGATTGATAATCATTACCGGATGTGCCCATCCTGGGATTGTAAATATTATTAAAAAAGCAAAAGAATTAATGAAGAATGAAAATGTATATCTTGTTCTGGGAGGTTTTCATCATCCTCCCTTAAGCGTTGTTAAAGAGTTCAGAAAACTTAAGGTAAAGAAGGTTGCTCCATCCCACTGCACTGGAGACTCGGTAAGAGAGGCTTTCCGAAAAGAGTATAAAGAAGGTTTTATAGAATACGGAGTAGGAAAGATAATTAAAATCAGCAATTAACTAAATTAAGATCTCTTCCAAATGTGAGCAGATTTTAAGTAAATTTCTTTCCATAGCCTATTAAAATAATTTTTTCCTGGTAATGCTTTCATAGCACAGATAATATAATAACTAAGGCTGTTCGAGAAATAAAAGTTGCGTTGGGGGAATTTTTGCATATTTTTTAAAGTCTTAAGAGGATTGCCCTATCGGGAAGTTTTGGAGGAAGCTTCATGATCTTTTCAGCTCTTTCATCCCTCTCAACATATCATTTCCTGAATTAAGAAACTTCCCAAGAAACTATTGCAGAAAGTCATCTTTTAATTTAAGGGTTTGGATAACAGATGGCCCAGGGATAAGTTATAACGACATGTATCCAATAAAGGTTTTCAGGGGTATGGTGATAAGAAACATAAAGGTCATGGGTGATTTCTCATGATAAAAAATACCAGCAATGAGGATTTTTCAAACATTCTCTACAAGGATTTGACATTTTATAAATTTTGAGTATAATCCTGAAGAAAGGGGGAGGGATAAAAATATATTTTTATGTACTCTTTTTGGGGCTTTCTGGATATGTTGTAGCAGAGATTCTCTTGGTGGATGAAAGTCAGCAGGCTATTAAGAGCCCCACAATAGAAGTGGATACAATGGGGATACCACATATTGCCTGGGGTGTAAGAGATGGATGTTCAATTTTGAAATATGCCACTGTTGAGGGTGGAAATATTTATATAGATATCCTTGATACAATAATATCTGGTAATTACAGAATCTCTTTATCTTTGACTTCACTTCAAAATCCAGCCATAGCGTATATAGATATTAATCGGAGTCTGATGTATGCCGAATTTGATGGAGTGAAATGGGATAAAGACTCTATCTATCATAACTATTACCTGGGTGAGATATTTATGGAGATGGATGGGGATTTTCCTTATATAATAACATACAATGGGAGTGCTCATCTTCTATATATTATGAAGAAAATTTCGGAATGGAAGATAGATTCAATAGAATCTTACTTTAGTACTCATACTGAGATAATTGATCCGCCCATTGCTCTTGTTGTAAAAGATGGAGTTGCCCAGGTATTCTATGTAAGAAAGGACACAACAGAACATCCTTCAGGGGATTACCGAATCTTTCTTAGAAAATGGGATAATTCATGGGATAATGAAGAAAGGGTGGTTAATATAGATAGACAGTACTATGGCATCCATGTTGATGCTTCAAAGGATGGTAAGATAGGTATTTCAACAGCCAGCGGGTATGGAGAAACAGGAATATATCATAACACATACATATATAAAGAAAGCACCTCTTCATGGAATCAGGAGTACTTGGATCCCCAGGAATCCGTGGAGGATTACATGGAACATCCTGTAATCTCCTATGATACTCTTGGTGACCCCCATATATTTGGGGTGGGGAAATCAGGCGATACTATTTATCACTACTATAAATATAAGGATAGATGGTATAGAGAGGTTATAATGGCAATTGAACCTTCTGGGACAAACTGGTTACCTCAAAAGTCTGTGGACTGTAAAATAGATAAGAAGAACAACTATCATCTTGTATTTGTTCTCAAGGATTCCAAAGGATGGCATCTATACTATACCACAGGGAAGATTCTGGGTGTAAGAGAGAGAAAGGAAGTGGAATTTGGTTCTGTAGTGTATGAAGATGGAGTTGTTAGATTTAGATTTAAAAATTCTTTAAACTCCACACTAAAAATTATTGATATTACAGGAAGAATTGTTGAAAGAGTAAAGATAGTCAATGGAACAGGAAAATGGAAGCCCATGGATAAGGGGGTTTATTTTATTCTATTTGAACCGGAGAAAGCTATTAAGAAAATTGTTGTATGGTGAAGGGTGTTGAATTTTATTTTGAGTATAGGGTATAGATTTTATCTTTTTTCTTGTTATTTCAACGGTTTGCAGTTGCTATAATATTTGATTTATTTTTAATAGCTGTCAAACTTGCGTCAGAATTAGCTCATTGCAACAGGACTTCACCTTCACAGTATTTCATAACCCCCTCTGTTCTGCCTGAAGGGGGAGAATAAAGGATGTTCCCCGAGGGGGAGGAGAATAAGGAGTGGGAGAGGATCAGAGTGAGAGTGAAAAATGAAACTACTTCGAGTTCTCCCCTTGAAAATTTCATAAACATATTGGACTCGATAAATGAAAAAATGTGTAAAATAAAATATGGAGATAAGAAGAATGGATAGATTGAGGAAGATGAGAGGGAGATTATTATGCCAGAGCATTGTTTTTTTTAAGTTTCCCATAAAGAGGAAAAAGAAGTGGCATCCTTTTGGGATGGAGTTTATAAAAAAGTGGAGGGAGTATCTTGCTTTTGAGTATGTTCCATATGGTATAACACAGCTAAGCTTCATAATTTCCTTGAGAGATTAACTCCGTTAAAATACTTCTTAAAGAATTGGATTAAAGATAAACTTCAGTCCAAAATGTTATGGAATTCTACATAAACTTGCAAAATTTTTTATATTTGTTATAATTTCCTATGTGGATGTTTCTTTATCTGTATGGAGTTATGGGAATTTTAAGAGGTGAGGAGGTATGGAAAGATACAGTGTTCATAGATGGGGATGTGGTGGTGGAGGAAGGGGGGTCCCTCATCATTCTCCCTGGGACAGTGGTTTTGTTTTCCTTGGAGAGCAATTTTGATGATTCCCTTGGCACCCCTCAAAAATGCGATTTGATTGTAAAGGGAAGATTGATTGCCCAGGGGACAAAACTTAAAAAGATAATTTTTGATAGAGCAGAATACGAGTATGGTAAATGGTGGGGAGAGATAAGGATTCTTAATGCAGAAAACGAACTTTACAAACATTGGATAATAAGAGGTTCAGCCATAGGATTGCAGATAGAGGTTTTAATGTCTTTCTGGAGAATATGCAATTTGAGGGAACCTATTACTATGCCATCCTGTTGAAAGAAGGGATGTATTTTATCAAAAATTGCGAGATAAAAAATATATTTAATAGTGGAATAAAGATTAAACACAGCACCTGCTGGATAGAAAATGTGAATGTTGAAGAAGTCTGGGTAGAGGGGGGTGAGGAATTTGGAATAGGAGTTATTAATGGGAACATTTATTTAAAGGATGTTTGCATCCAGAAAATATCAGGAGCTACCGATAGAGATGCGTGTGGGTATGATGCAATAGGGTTATATGCAAAAGGATGCTCAGTGGTGGTTGAAAGTAGTTTAATAACTCAGATTAGGGGAGGGGATGGTTATCCAGAGTGGCCAGTGTATGGTTATGGAGGAGATGGAATAGGGATACTTGTTGATTCTTCCTCTCTCTTTATGAAAAACTCAAAAATAACGCAATGTTATGCAGGTAATGGAGACGGACGGGAGATAGGAGTATCTATTAAGGTAGTTCATGGAAACAACATTGTAGTGGGAGGAACCCTTGAAAATTCCTGTGAACTTGAAGGGATTATTACAGATTGTATGGTTGATGCAAGGTATAATTACTGGGGGACTGTTGAGGAGGATACTATCTTTAAGAGACTTTATCCTTCGCTTCTGCTTGTAGAGTATAGCCCCTGGGTTGACGAGACCCATACCAAGATTTATTATTCTAAATACACCATTATAAGGGACACCACGCTTTGCAAAGATACCACCGTATCCGGTAATATAATTATTAAAAATTTGAAGGTAATGCCTGGGGGCAGGTTAAGGGTGAGGCAAGGAAGTTTGGTCTACATTTATGATTCTCTCACTGTGTATGGGGCGATTGAAACCCAGGGGGCCCCCGAGGATTCGGTGATTATCAAGGGAAAGTTAAATGTATCTTCCGGCTCAGCCTGGTTCAACTATACAATCTTCAAAAATGGTTTTTATGCAAATGACGCTGTAATAAATATTTCCAACAGTAAGACGGAGAGCACCATAGGGTTTAAAAATTCTCAGGTTGATATGAAGAACTGTGAGATTACCTCCGAGGAAATAGGATTTGGAGCTTCCTCATCCTCTGTTAGGGTGGAGAACTGTAATATTCATGATATTATAGGCAATGTAGACGCAACCGGTATATCTCTTGTATCCTCCACTCTTATTATGGAGAACTCTTCCATAGATGGATGTGGAGGAGGCTTAAAAATTGAACATTACCCCACCCATGGATACTGGGAGATTTTAGGATACGGGATAGGGATTAATGCAGTTGAATCCTCTGTAAAAATTACTAACTCCTCCATCAAACATTGTAGCGCTCCCTTCCCTTCATATGAAGCTCCAAATATTAGTAAAGGATATGCTTCAAGCATTGTAATGAAAAAGGGAATTCTTGAATTGGAAAATGTATACCTGGATGCCTTTGCTCCGGACCCTTCCCCGGTAAATACAATCGTGTTGGATAGTGCAGAATGTTATATTAAAAATTCTTATATCAAATGTTTTGGTGAGATAAATTCATCCAGTGCTGTATCTTTAAACAATGTGAACCAGGGGATTTTTGAGAAAGATACGATTGTTTTTCTATTCCCAATTGCTGACAATGTGAAGGAGTTTTCACCATCCATTCTGTTTTCCCGCAACTCATCCCCTGTTTTGCATGGAAATGTTTTTATAGCAAGTTGTGGGAATGAGAAGGAGGATGTTCCTGCTCCCTATGCGATGATTACAATAGAGGGGAAAAGGGTTCCAATCATAGGAGGGGAGGAGGAGCATGCCAACTACTTTTTATGGACCCCCAAATGGCTTGATTGGAGAAAGGATGGTAAATGCTTCATTATTAAAAATTTATCCCCCAAAGATGTAAATGCAACCTACAATTTCTGGAACACCTCCTCCCTGGATACCATAGAGATGCTTATATGGGATAAGAAGGATAATGATACGGTTGGATTGGTTGAGTATGTCCCATTTATAGAACCCCCAAAAGAAGATAAAGATACTCTGGATACATTACCTTCCCCCCTTCCTGATAGTTTCAGAGTATCTTTTCAATACCTCTGGACGGACTTTCCCTCTATCACGGTTTATTCTGACACTTTTTATGAGTTTTTTGAGATATCGGTATATGACATCTGTGGCAGGAAGGTAAGAGATATCTATAGGGGTAGCATTAAAAGGGGTATTTATAATTTTCCCTGGGATGGCAGAGACAGGATGGGGAGGGTCTCTTCTTCAGGAGTATACTTTTTTGTGGTTTCGTTAAAAACCAACGGCACCTTTAGAAGATGGAGTAAAAAGATATTGCTCATAAATCAAAAGGGATTTCTCAGGTAGGTTAAAGGAATAATCCCAGAAAAGAAGAGCACAGACAATTGGAAGGATAAGATTGTTGTAGTTTTTAGGAGAAACTGCCTCAACAATCGTAGCAATGATAGATAAAATAAACATCATAAACAGTATCCCTGAGGTTATTTTCTCATAATAGAGGATGGAGACTATAATTAAGCTTATCAGGGACCCAATAAACATGAATAGACTTCCTTCAATTGTTTTATCTGCAAGGATTTTATATCTATATTTCTCATAGTTGGCTCCGTATAGAGCTGCAAAGCCATCCCCGAGCCCATTATAGTAATCCCGCAATGTTGGTATTTTATCTCCTCTCCACCAGAAAAATGGGAATGTGAAAACAAGCTCCAGGGGATACATTATGGTTCCCAGCCTTCCTTTAAGTTCTATGGATTTGAATATTTCGTATTTATAGGAAAATATATTTACTATGGTGAATGCAATGGGGGGTATTGCTACCATAAGGTAGTTGTTGAAGGAGTAAGCCAGTATTCCCCCACAGGGAGACACCAACATGCACGAAGTCCCTTGTATACTTCCTATCGATCTCAGGGATTCTTCTCACAATCTCTGCAATTCCCAGAACTCCCGAGGAGATAGCCAAAGGAAAGAAGTAAAAATATAAGCTCTGTTTTCAGGTCTTCTCTCAGATGTTAAATACCCTTACCGGACTTGTTTTGGTTTTGAAGTTGAAGTATCCCTTTTCCTCCATCTTAGACTGCTTCTTAACCTCTTGGTATACATCTTCTTCTGTTAGACTTCGTCTGCCTCGGCTATTTCTTGGTATCTTGCAGCAGTATTTACCACATTCCCTATTACAGTAGAGTCCAGTCTTTTGAGGGACCTGAACCTTATGTTTCCGAAAATCATCTCTCCTGAGTTTAGCCCTATGGCAATTCTTATTCCGGTTTCTTCTTTTGTTTTATCCCTTATTTTCAGAGATGCGAATATTGTCCTTCTCAGGTGTTCTTCTCCTTTAAATATAAGGCTGTTCGAAAAATGGTTGGATAGGAGAGGGTTATGTATGTCTTTATAAATTTTATGTATGAAAAAAACAAGGTTTACTCTTCTAAACATTTACCAATTACTTGGAATGATTTTAACAAAAAGGAGAAGACGTCACAGAAAAGGAAGATCAGAGGTATATTCAGAACTTTTCATCCTTTCCCTTTTCCTTTATCAGATATTGAGAGGACTATCCTACAGGGAGGTTCTTGAGGAAGCCTCAAGGGTGTTTAAAGAAGTTCCGTTCCTATCAACATACCATTACAGGATTAAGAGACTTCCTAAAAGATTGTTTCAAAAAGCCATCTTTCTCACCTTCAAAAAGATTTTTAAGAACTCCTCCAGTGTAAAGCTATGGATAGCAGATGGGACTGGATATAGTTATAGGGATATATATCCAATGAAGTTTTTTAGGGGTAAGGTGATAAAGAATATAACATCTCAGCGGGAGGGTTGTTGTCATAATATTAACTTCTAATGGTAAAAGAGTTATTCTTACTGCTTCTTCTGGAAGTCCTTATGCGAGTGAGGTGAGGTTGTTATTGGATGCTTTAAAGTTTATAAAGAGAGTTGATATAGGTGGTGTTTTGGTGGCGGATAAGTGTTACAATAGTATAGAGGTTATGGAGAGGTTGATTGACATGGGTATAAAGCCTGCAATAAAGGTGAAGCAAACATTTAGGAAGGGGATAAGGAATCCTTTGAGGAGGTTATCGGATGAGCTGAGTAAAAAGTATTATAGGAATAGGTATTTGATAGAGAGTCTTTTTGGTAGTTTGAAGCAGAAGTTTGAAAGTATTTTAGGGTTAGGGATGAAGGGATAGCAGAGAAGATGGCTTTAGGGACACTTGTATTGTATAATTTGCATATTCTTTTATTTTTCTTTTGGACAATTTCTATCATCTATTTTGTATTGGGAAGTCATGGGTGATTTTTTCATGATAGAAAATATGAGCAATGAGGATTTTTCGAACACTCTCCTACATTAACTGAAGAATTTCAAAAAGATATTGGATTGGTATCTTTGAAAAAAGGTAAATTTATGAATAAAGGCAAAGGGTTGGTTTTTTTATCTCGGGCGCCAAAAACAAAGAGGAGCAGATAAAGTGCAAGGGATTTTATGGAGAAGTTTATGCAGGTTGTGCCTTTTAAGATAAGGAGAGTACAGACCGATAATGGGAAGGAGTTTGAATAAATTCTTCCTTTACAATGCTTTTTGAACGGATGGGTAAAGAATAAACTCCGCGGCCAAAATGTGATGGAATTCTACATTAACTTGACTTTTGTATTTTTTGGGATATCATAGTGTACTTTAAACGAGAGTAACCCCTGTATGTTAAAAAGGAGGTTGAACTATGAAGGAAGAGAATTCTTTTAAAAAGACCATGATCACATCCAGAGGTATGCATATCCATAATGCGGATATGAACGAGTCATATGCGGTCGCCCTAAATATAAATGAAAGGAGGTAACAATGGAAGTAGTATTATTGCAAATAGTGTGGATACTCTTAATTGGAGCGATCGCCGGCTTTTTGGCTACCTGGCTTGGAATCGGTGGGTGTTTTTTGAGAATACCCATGATGATGGCACTCTTGGGTTTACCCATTAAAACAGCCTATGCGGTGAACATGGCTGTGATATCCATTGCCACGATACCGGGTGTGATCGCACATTACAGGATGAAGCATGTATATAAAAAGGGGGTTATTGTAGCTGCTATCGGAGCTGCGGTTGGTGTGATAATCGGTACCCAGATAGCGATGTATGTTCCATCCGCAACTCTCAAGGTAATTTTTGGTATCGCATGCATTGGCGTCGGAATTTATATGACATATTCTTCTATAAAGGGTAAAGGGAAAATGCCTCCAAGAGTGACAGTTGATCAAGTAGAAAAGTTAGAGCATGGGTTAAAACTTGGAGGACTTATGCTTTTGGCTGGAATAGCAACGGGTCTTTGTGGCTTTGGTGGAGGCATTTACTATATGCCCATTCTTAACGTACTTGGTTATCCAATGCATATCGCCATAGGCACATCTTCAACTCAGATGATACCCGTTGCGGCAATCGGAGCGACGAACTTGACAATACACGGATATCAAAACTGGTTCTATGTTCTAACAATTGGACTCGTAACGATGCTTTTCTCATGGTTGGGTGCTCGAACTACAAAGATGATGAAGGCATGGATCTTAAGAGGAATATTTGGGGTTCTCATAGGACTTATTGGACTTTCCGTTGCCATAGGATTGATATAAATCGACCAAGAAACCCGAAGTTCTTTTATCCACAAAACATTTTACAACCATAAAAAAGAGAAAACGGTTATTATCTCTTGATCATTTTCGCGGGCTTGCTTTGTTTTTAATGATAGTCGTTAATTCCTTATCTCCTTATAATGTGCCAAAATGGTTAAAACATTCTCCTTGGAATGGCTATCAATTTCCTGATTTGGTGGCTCCGCTGTTTCTATTCGCCATGGGTGTGGCATATCGCATTTCTCTAAATTCAAGACTCTCTCGTTTCGGAATAAAAAGAACGCTCTTTCATTTCATAAAGCGCTATGTAATTTTATTCCTTTTTGGATTTGTGGGAATTTTATTGGTTAAAAAAGCTTTTGACTGGGGTATATTACAAATGCTCGGCGCAGTTGGTTTATTTATTCTACCAATAATGTTTTTATCCCCATTGTACAGTATAA
>CAYQJV010000045.1:0-11297 GCA_964417925.1 uncultured bacterium
AAATGAAAGTAATAGGGATCGTATGCTCACCACGTAGGGATGGAAATACTGCGGATTGTGTGAGGTACCTGCTCGATTTGTTACCCGAGGAATGGGAGAAGAAAATAATAAATCTGTATGATTATCTCATTTATTCCTGTGGTGTTAAGTGCCGAAATGAATGCCAGAAAGGTTTGTCTGCCCCCTGTGATTCACCTGAATTCGACGATAGAGTTAAAGTATTGGAAGAGATGAAAAAATTTGATATCATAATCCTTGGGACACCTGCCTATATCTTTGATATACCGGCACAGTTGAGGGGTTTCCTTGAAAGGGACAACCTCTCACCTTTTCTTGAAGGTAAGCTTGCGGTTTTCATAATACTTGCAAATGTTGGCAAAATAAAGGTGTTCTCCTCGCTTACCGCTTCCTTTATACTTGATGCGAGGGCGATTGTTCTGGATGCAGTATTTGCCGATGGATACACGGAAAAAGGTAAAACCATAAAGCAGGAGAGGACACGTAAGCTGCTCAAAGAGTCCGCAGAAAGGATTACCAAATATGCGAGAATTTTCAAAAATGAATCCTATGATATTTGAAGACTTCTTTGGGATAAAAGTTTATGTGAAATATCTTATAAAAAACGAGAAGGTTATCGCCTATGCCTGGCATAAAGAAGAAAAGAAGGCCTTGGATCATCTGAAAAAGATAAAGGAATACCATGGTCTTGATGGCAAAATCATAGAATCAAAGGAGTTCGACAGATGGCTCTTAAGCGAACTCGAAAAGGTTGTAATAAAAGGAGAAAAGTTCATTTTACCAAATTTGCGTTACAGAAATAGAGAGGTATACGAGGTGTTGATCAAAATCCCCAAAGGCAAAACAATGACCTATTCTGAGCTTGCAATCCAATCGGGTGTTAAATACGCAGAGGTTTTGATCACCCTTATGAGAAACCCCTTTCAGGTGCTCATCCCCTGTCATCGCCTACTTACAAAGAAGGGAACACTTATGGGGTTCTATCCACTCGGGAAAGAAGTCAAGAAAAGGTTACTCGAAATAGAGGGGATCAGGTGTGATGGATAAAAAGCCTTCTTACACTCGTAGGGAAGAATTCCTGAACGAGTTGAACGATTTTATCCTTCCTCCTTACGAGACTGCAGAAGAATATGAGGAAGAAATAGTTGGGGAGTTCGAGAACGAAGCAGAGGAGAGCTTCTTCAAAGAATTTATAGATTACCTACCCGAAAATGCTTCTGTGCTCGACCTTGCTTGCGGTGATGGAAGACATACTTTAAGATTGAGCCAAAATGCCAAGAAGTTGTGGCGGTTGATATCTCCCCTAAGCAATTAAAAATGGCAAAAGAAAAATGTAAAAATAGAAGCAACATAACTTTTATAAATGCCTCAATGCTTAACCTCTCTTTACCACGGGATTACTTTGACGGGATATGGTTCTCACAGGGGTTCGAATATGTGCCTCCGGATAAGAGAGAGCAGTTAATTGAAACACTCCATATGATACTGAAAAATAACGGCGTCTTATATATGAGCGTTGAGACATGGATGTACCCTGAGTTGATAAATTCACTGAAAGAGCTGCTCAGAGAGGTCAAACTTTTCTTTTTCTGGAGGTTCATAAGAAACGAACCACTCTTATGGGGTGAATTTTTATACCATTTATCGCCGGAAACAGCAGAAGTCAGATGCAGAGGATGGCATTATCACGTTCATACCGATAAATGTACACTTTGCAAATTATTGCAAAAGACAGGGTTCAAAACTTTAAAATTGAAACTATACGACGGTTATATTTATGTAATTTGTAAGAAATAAAGGAGGTGAGCATGGGATTAATACTTACAATTTTGCTTATTGTGGGAAATAAGGAAGATGTTGAGAAAATAGGTGAATACATAAGGAAAGGAATGACCGCATGCACTGAAGAGAATTATAGAGATGGTATAAAATATTTCAAAATGGCTTTTGAACTTGATACCACTTATGCAGCCCTTGCTTATAATATTGCCTGTTGTTACTCCCTACTTAATATAAAAGATTCAGCAATTATTTGGCTGAAGAAAGCGGTTAATCTGGGACTATATATGATTGAGGAAGCTCCTGAACTCAATAATATAAAAAATACACCCGAATACAAAGCACTTCTTTCAAAGGCAAAAATGTTACTTGAAGAGGCTAAAAAGAAAGAGTGGAAACCGCTCGTTTTTCCTCCGAAAAATTATGACCCTTCAAGAAAATATCCCCTTTTTATTGCTCTTCATGGTTATGGAGGTTCACCGAAGAATTTCACGAGAAGATTGCACAAATTTCTCACAGAAAAAGGTTATGTTTTCATGGCTCCTTATGGGACAGAGGTATACGGTCTTAAAAGCTTTGGATGGGGGGATGTTAAAAAATGTGAAGAGAAAATTCTGAAAGAGATAGAGGAAATCAGAAAGAAATATTCGATTGATGAAGAAAATATAATTCTTCTCGGTTATTCACAGGGAGGCTCAAGGGCTTTCTCAATTGGATTGAGATATCCAGAGATTTTTAAAGGTTTAATTATTGCGGCAGGATATTTCAAAGAAGAAGATGTGAAAGATTATCTTGAAAATCTCAAGGGTAAGAATTTAAAGGTTTACATAATGGTTGGCGAAAAGGATGAAAAAGTGAAGGAGAGCAATATAAAGGCAAAAGAGATTCTCAAAAAATACGGAGTAAAAGTTCATCTTGAAATTTATAAGGGAGTGGGACATGCATTTCCGGGTGACCCGGAAAAGGAAATAAAAAAATACTTAAATTTATAGGAGGAAGAAATAAAAAATCTGAATAATTTATCACACACGGGAATATAATGCTTAAATCTCATCAAGATGCACACGGACATGCTTTTATGGATTTCCTGAAAGGAAAAGGAGGATTTGAAATAGTTGAGAGGGATGACGGATACTTCGATGTTTCAGGTGGTCCAAGGCTTTATTTTACAGAATACAAAGAATGGGAGAAACATGAAAAGGAAGCGATAAAATATGTAAGGGGTAAAGTTCTTGATATCGGCTGTGGTGCGGGCAGGCACGCTCTTTATCTTCAAAATAAGGGATTTGATGTCTTGGGAATAGATATTTCGCCTTTGGCAATAAAAGTTTGTAAATTAAGGGGGCTTAAAAAGGCAAAAGCTTTATCAATTACTCAAATAAATTCAAAACTTGGCAAATTTGATACAATTTTAATGATGGGGAATAACTTTGGATTATTTGGAAATCCAAAAAGAGCAAAATGGTTACTCAAAAAATTTCATAAAATAACAACAGAAGAAGGAAGGATAATAGCCGAAACAAGAGACCCTTACAAAACGGATAATCCCGACCATATATCATATCACGAATGGAACCGAAAAAGAGGACGCCTTCCTGGTCAGGTGCGAATAAGGATAAGATACAAAAAATATGTAACACCATGGTTTGACTATCTATTTGTATCAAAAGAAGAACTAAAAGAAATTTTAGCGGGTACCGGCTGGAAACCTGTAAAATTTATTGACAGCAGGGCAGGACTTTATATCGCGGTGATCGATAAAGTGAAACGAGGAGGGGTATCATGAACCCGAATGAAGAGTTCAGAAGATTCCTAAGCTTTTGTGGCTCCTACTGCAAAAAATGTCCATGGTTTACGGGCGAGTTGAGAAACATATTCCAGAAAGCGGATTTCGCATTTGAAGAATATGGGCTTGAGAGAAGACTCGAAGGTAAAGCAAACATCGGTTTTTTGAGGTTACAAAAGAGGTGAACGTGGAAAAGATTATATGGATTCACAGCTGTCCTGGGAAATCATGGATAAAAATGTATATAAGACTAGGTTACACTTCCCTTCCCGGCGAAACATGGACCGAATGGATACCAGTAAATAAAGGGGAAAAGATGAATCCTTCATCAAGATGTTTCCGGTACCGAGCAAGATTTGGTTTTGATAACCTTGCAGACCTTCCGGTGCTCTTTGAAGTAAGAATCTATTATGATGTTTTGGGGATGAGAAGAATAAACAATCAAAATAAAAAAGGAGTAATTCAGGCATTGGGGAAATATTTTGAATTCTTTACTATCTCTTTGCTTTCCCCTGGAGTTTATTTTTTAATATTTAAAGCAGGGGAACGGATTTTAAACAAAAAATTGGTAATATTAAAAATAGGAGGTGAAGATGTTCTGGCTACTTTTTATTTTTCTCCAAATACCAGAGAATCTCAAGGATATAGTCGTATGGTCCTTTAACTCACATATCTGGGCAGACTCCCTTGTGGAGAAGGCTCTGTATATTAAACCGGGTTATTGTAAGAGGGCATGGTTTAAAAATGCAAGAATTCCTCCCTATAACCTGTATTCTGAGTACTCATGGATTCCTCCAGAACTAAATGAAGGGGGAGCGCTCTTTGAAGGAGGTGTCCAGTGTGCAAACTTACAACCAAATATGGGATGGCCCTATGATAATGAGTATGACCCAGACCATACACCCCCATATAAGTTTCCAGACCCCCTTTTCGATGACTTCACCACGAGAAATGCAGATGGCTATATAAGATGGGTTCCAAACATCGGAGGAGCAAAGGTTGCCAGAGCATCCATTGTCAATGAAAATTACGAAGATTTTGTTCTGTTCTGGGCGTACCAGCAAATCGATGCCAATGTAAATGCCTTAGAGTTTGATGAAATCTCGGGAGCCTATGGCTTTTCTTCCTTTGGTGAGGAAGGAGAGGAAAACCCAAATGAAGGGTATGATGACTACACTCTTGGAACTGCAAACTTTGCAACAAGGGTCTCTGTAATATATGAGGAGGATACGATCTACTGGTGCTATCCAAAGCCTTCTGCGAGTTCAAACCAAGATGATGCCTCTCTTGCCTTTGATGAGGATTTTAAGACTTACTGGGTCTCCTCTTTCGCAGATACTCACTGGATAGAGATAGATTTTAAAAGACCGAGAACCATAGAGCAGATATACCTATCCTTTAAGCCCGATAAACCTGTCAATAGCTTCTGGGTAGAGTATTATGGTGAGGACTCTGTATGGCGCTCTTTTGACCCGGAAATTGAGGTAAAGGATAATGAAGATACCACACTCTCTTTCCTTGTAGAGCCTGCAAGAGCATTGAAGGTGAGATTTTATTCGGATGATGATAGAGTATGGCTGAGGGAGTTTATGCTGTTTGGGCTTGGTTTCAGGCAGTTTTTGCTCAAAAGATACTGTGATAGCTTAGGCTGG
Organism: uncultured bacterium; assembly: GCA_964417925.1. GTDB lineage: Bacteria > Hydrothermota > Tepidihabitantia > B3-TA06 > CAYQJV01 > CAYQJV01. Next base: position 5,236 of record CAYQJV010000045.1, read on the forward strand.
AGTATAAGGGATGAAAGGTGGGAAGATGAAAAACTTGTTGATTTTTCAGATAAAGAGATGTGCCCGGATGGCACAATGGCACTTTTTAATTATCGGGAATATCTTAAGTGTCATAACTGGACTACAAATCCATACGGTAGAGAGCCCGATACCTTAAACCCATTTAATCCTGCAAATCCATTCTTCTTTGACAATGGACCATCAAGATATTTTAAATCTTTGTTTTATTTGTTTTCGGGCGATGAGGAGATGACGGATTCGGTTATAAACTTAAGAAAGAGGAGCTTTCATTTCAAGAGGATAAAGAGGTTCTGGGATAGAGTGGTGTCAAAGGTCAAAGATTATGCAGAGGCTCTTGGAAGAGATATCCATATCTCTCGCAATGGTTCCTTCAGTCCTTTTGCAGAGAAGGTGGATTATCTCATCTGCCCCCTTGCAGGAGGAACAAAGCTTCCAACATATCCTGCTCCCTCTCTAACAGACCCTGATAAGACCCACCTCGATGGGACAAAGACATATATAAATATATGGAGATATTCCAGAGAGTATGTAAAAAAACATACTGGACTGGATGTGCCGGTTGTTGCATTCCTTGACTTTGGACATATGGGAAATCCTTACCGGCATATTGGTGGGATAGATGAACCAGCGGATGAGAGGGCTGAGTATCTAAAAATATATGTCCCTGAGATGTATGCAACAGGTGTGAGATTTGCATTTCCGGTTGTATGCGGAGGAGAGGTAGCATGGCTTGACACCCTCTCAGACAATACTCCTTTGATAGAGATTATTAAAGAGATGGCAGATTTTTTGCATAAATACAAAGATATATACACAGACCGGGTTGAGATAAATCCAGAAGAAAGTAAGATTACAGTAAATGGGATAGTTCCGTTCAATGGAGAGTATGTTTTTATAGGGTCCCCAAAGCTCTCCTCTGTGAACGAGTCCAAGGTGAGCATCTCCTATCTTGATTCTAAAAATAAATCTTTTTCCTATCTTCATATTATAAACCATAACTGGGACGATGTAAATCACCGGATGATACCCCAGAAGAATGTGGAGGTTGAGATTCCGGTGAGGGATGAGCCTTTGCTTATAAGACTCGCATCACCAGATTTTGAAAAAGAAGACACTTTATCTTTTGATTATGAAAGCAAAAGGGTTATTCTTAAAATTCCAGAACTCAGATACTATGCGGTTCTTATCATAGAGTTTCCAGGTTCAGGAGTTGAGGAAGGGCCCTCAAAATTGAAGATCTCTTATTCGCTTGGGAAGTCTGTTAAATTCTTCTATGAACTTCCCTCCAAAGGAAAGATGAGCATAAGGATATACGATAAGACCGGAAGGGTTGTGCGAAAACTTCTTGAGGGGGTACAGGATAGAGGTTATCACGAGATAGTATGGGATGGAAAGGGTGATAGGGGGAGAGAGGTTTGTTCTGGGATATACTTTGTTATTTTTAAATACAAAGGGTTGACATTAAAGAAAAAAATTGTAAAATTGAATAGGAGGTAAGATGGTAATGGTCCTGTTATTTTTTGCTTTTACGGATTATTTAACTCCTATCTGGAAGTATAAGCCCGGAACCCCTTTGAACAGATACTACATTTTGGATTACTATGAGTTAGATCCGGCAAAAGGGACCGAGGAGGATTTCAAACATTTCGTTGAGACCGCTCATACTGGACCTGATAGATATATCTACGAGAACCACAGAGACTGGATTTTAAGGGATAAGTATGGGAATTTGGTTTATTGCTGGCCGAATAAACAGTGGGGATACGCTGTGGATAGAGCAAATCCAGAGGTGATAGAGTATTTTACGGAAATAGCTAAGTATTATGTTGATGAGTTTGGGATTGACGGTTGGAGAATGGATGCCATAGGGACCCAGCACTGTAATGAGAGTATTTCAGACTGTCCCCAGCCTGTTGAAGGGGAACGTCATTCAAAATATCTGCTTGAAAGTATAAAATCCGCGCTCGAGGAGGACAAATCTTTACATCTTGAATGGAGTTACCTCGGGCTCAGAACAACCTCTAACCCCTATAAAAGCGATGAGGCGTATCAAAACGTTACAGAATATATTGACAAAGCTGCAAGGTATGGCTATAGTTATGTTGCGGTGATGCTCTGCTGGTACCGCATGGATACAACAAAACATGAAACCTTTCCAGAACCAGAAGATATTGGTAAATTGATGGACTGGGAAAAATTGGACGAAATATTTGACTATGCGAAATCAAAAAATGTTTACATCATTCCTCTCTTCTGGCATAATGTACCGCCACAGTGGTGGTTTGACTTAACTCCAAATTATGAAGATTTTCTCCAGACAAGTGATAAGGGGGAGATCGTTCCAATGATGAGTTTTAATGTTCCAGATTTTCAGAAGTATGAAGATGAAGCAATCAAAGCGGTAATTAATAGATACAAAAATCATCCGGCATATCTTGGTTTTCTATTGCAGTTTGGATACTCAAACGAAGATAATTATCCAGGCGCCCCATATGTGGAAGGTTGGTTTGATTACTCCACTTTTGCAAAGCAAAGATTCAGAGAATGGCTCAAAGAAAGGTATAACCACGACGTTTCGTCTCTCCAAGAGGCATGGGGCAACTTTTCGGTAAACTTCGAAAATGCGGAGCCGCCAAAGCCGCTGCCAGATATAACCAATCCCACCGAGATGGTAGATTGGATAAACGGTGGGGGAGATTCAAGAAGGCAATTTTATGACTGGCAACTGTTCAGATTAGAAGAGAAGAGAAGGGCAAGGGATCATCTAATAGAAGTCGTAAAAGGTGCAGATCCACACCATGCTCTGATCATGACATCACCGTCGGTGGGGGACGGCAGTATCTTATTCATAAATTCGATGGCTCTGGATTATGATGAATATTTCTTTTCTCCCAAGGTAGATATTGTGCATATTAATCCCGGGATACACAAAACATGGCATATTGTGGATAAGGCGGGCAAGTATGCCTTTGTGAAATACTTTGAAACCCGTGGAAAAGAAGCATTTATAAAATGGGAAAGCAGATGCGATCTTCCTCCAGATAATGTAGAGGAGCTAAAAAAACGAGCAGTATTTGCCAGGGAAACGGGAAGCGGTATGGCTTTATGGGAGAACGAGATTCAGGGATTTCCCGAATTTACTGATGAACAGATAAGGGCTGCCGCAGAAGCTTTTCATTCGACTCCGGAGGGAAAATTAAAAAGAAGTAAATTTGCGATAGTAGATAATACATTCTCAAATAGTTTTGACTATCGGAAGGGAAAAGGTAATTTAAAAATGTATTCTCACTTCAAACTTGCAGATAGAGCCATGCTGAGAGGGTTGCTTTATTCAGCCGGGCTCGACTTTGATATAATTACAACAAATGAAATCATAAGAAATCCAGATATTTTGAAAAATTACAGAGCAATAGCATTAAGCAACCTTTACAGAATGAGCGATGAACTTTTGGATATTTTAGTGGATTACAGAAACTCAGGTGGAGGCCTCTTCATTCAGGGAAGAACGGGACTGTATGACAAATACGGAGAAAGAGAGACGAAGTATCTAAAGCAACTATTGGGCATAAATTCAACGATTTGGGAATATAAAGGAACTGATTATTCATGGACTTATTCTGATGCAGATGAGCCTATGCTCAAAGATATCTCTGGCAGACAGGGAGATAAAAAAAGTAAATACAACATGTATTACATCCCGGTATTTGATTACCAAAAAGAGGGATACGAAGTTTTGGGATACCTGGACGAGAATCCCGAAATTGCAACGGTTGGCTATAAAGGAAAGGTTGTCTTTTGGTTCCCGAGACTGGGAATGCAATTCATGGATTTAAACGAGGAAGAGTTAGAGATAACAGAGCAATTTTTAAGAAATCTTTACGATTTTTATGGTATCCAAAGCCCGGGGATTGAAGAGCACAAGAAACCCGAAGTAGAATTTATGAACAATTCATGCCTTTTTAAAAATTCAGTACTTATCAGATTCAAACTTACTAAGAAAGAAAGAGTTTCTTTAAAAATCTATGATGGTGTCGGGCGTCTTGTCAGAACTCTTTTATATGATTCTTTTTTAAATCCCGGAACATATGAATTTATTTGGGATGGAAAAGACAATAGAAATAGAAAAGTCCCTTCAGCTGTATACTTCTGTACCCTTGAGGCAAAAGCAGAAAGAGTCCTGGTTAAGAAAATGATATTTTTAAAGTGAGGAAGTAATGAGAAAGCATAATTTCTTATTCTGCAATATGGATGGGCAAGAAATTCTTAAAAGAGTGAAAGAGGGGGGAATAAAGTTTGTTGGTTTACAATTTGCTGATTTGTTGGGGGTTGTAAAGAAAGTGATTGTTCCTTTGAATGAACTGGAGAATGCGTTAATCAGAGGAGCATGGTTTGATAATTCCTCCATAGAAGGATTTGCAAGAATTCAGGAAAGCGATTTATTTTTAAAACCGGATATAACTACCTATAGTGGATATGGAATTTCAGCGGAGTTTAAAATGCGGGTTGCATCCTGGGAGATAGAAAAATATTTGGATATGTATTGAGGAAATGGATACAAAAAAGTGTTATCAATACTTTTCAAAAGGAGAGATAAAAAAGGCTTTAGAATGTTATAAAGCGGTTCTGAAAAAGGGATACAATACCGAGGCAATGCTTTCTGCAGGTTACATATATTCTACAATGGGGAAGATAAAAAATGCCGAAAAATATTTGAAGGAGGTGATTAAAAGAGAGAATGATGATAAAATATTAATGAGAGCCTATAATGATATGGGGATAGGATATTTTAGGGTAGGGAACTATATAGAGGCTTTGAAATATTACGAGATTTCATTCCAACTTGCAAGAAAAATAAAGGATAAAAAATGGATTTATCGAACCTTACACAATAGGGGAGTTGCTCTTTTTTATCTTAAAAGATATGAAGAGGCAGAACGAATTTTTAAAAAAGTGATTAAAGAATTACCATCGCCAGATAAAGATTCTGCTATTATAAATCTTGGTCTTATAGAATTAAGAAAAAATAGGTTTAAAAAGGCATTTGAATTCTTCCAAAAAGCCTATGAAAACACCCGAAATCCAGAGTATAAATTATATGCTCTCATAAACATGGGACACATTAAAGGTGCGTTCGCAGAATGGGAAGAGGTAATAAAATTATATAAAAAAAGTATTCCCCTGTATAAAAAAACCAACAATAAAAGAGCTTTTTTTATTATACTTTATAATTCATTTATGGCATACTTTTATCTTAAAAATTTAAAAAAAGCAGAAGATTTATTTACCAAGATGTGTAAGTTACAAAAAGAGCTGGGGAAGATGAGTTTAAAGACAAAAATGAATTTTGAAATTGTAAAAATCGTTAGGTCTCTTTATTTAAAGAGATATAAAGAAGTTTTAAAAATGGGGAAAAAATTCATAAAAAAGGCGGTAGAGGATCCCTCCCTAACTCCTTCCTTAGCTTATGTTTATTTTCTTATGCTTATTGCCGGTTTTAAAACAGGTGGGGAGGAAGAAAGCGTAAAGTTTCTCTATCATGCTATGAGTTTTGGAGAAAGAAGCAAAGAGATAGGAGGCAGAATTTTAATTTATCTTTTTATAAAGTATATTCTTCCTTCCCGGATGGATCTGGTGGGGGCTAAATTGGAAAGGATAAAAAGTGTATTGGAAAAAAAAGCTTTTAAAAGGTATGAAAATTTTGTCCGTTATCTTTTAAAAGAACATAATAATGTATAGAAAGGAGGGAAAATGAATAGATATCTTTTAGGGTTATTGATAGGAGGAACCGTTTTGGCCTCAGACCTTCTGGTTATTGCAGGTATTCCTTTTACCAGAAATGACTACTGGGGTATTCCAAAACCCCAATGGAAGGAGATAAAAGAGGCTTTACCTACAATAAAGGAGATGGGATGCGATGCAATATTTATATGGGCTCCTTATGAACATAAGATGGTTACGAAAAAGGATACCATTATAATCTATACCAAAGATGGAAGCATAAGAAGAGCCTTATCCAGTTGTGTTATTGTAAAGGATTATTT
>CAYQJV010000046.1:0-11296 GCA_964417925.1 uncultured bacterium
TAAAAATAGGAAAATCTACTCTTTATAAAATGGCAAGGGAAGGAAAAATCCTTGGGATAAGGATTAGGTTTGGTAAAAATAAAACAAGGTGATAATTTGAATTCCTTACAGTTTAGGATTGACAAAGGGAATAAAAACGATTTTAGAAGGAAGGTGAAATTCAGAAGAAAATGTTCTAAGAGAGCAACAAAATTTAATAGTATAAAGAAAAAATGTAAATTTGCTCACAGAAGAGATATGCAAATAGTTAGTGGTTGAGTAGTTAATTGTGATTAATCATTTAATATAAGGAGGTAAAAAATGGAGTTAATCCAACATATTGATAAGTATAAGCATGTTAGATATAAAATTTTCAAATGGCTATATGAACTAAATGTCGTACATAAATTAGTTTTGTCTTTTGGTTTCGCATGCTTAACAGGATTATTAGCACAGATAAGATTCTATTTGCAATGGACTCCTGTACCTATTACAGGTCAGACTTTCGGTGTAATGCTCAGTGCGATTTTGCTTGGAAGATGGGGATGGATTAGTCAAGTTCTCTATGTTGCTCTTGGGGCTTTAGGAATACCTTGGTTTGCAGGAGGAAAAGGGGGAATTGGTACAATCATTGGTCCTACAGGAGGATATATAATTGGCTTCGTTTTTGCCGCTTTCTTCTTGGGACATTTTGTAGATAAATACATTAGATCAAGGAATTTTCTCAACATGTTTGTGTTAATGTTTTTCGCGAACTTTGTACTTATACATGGTTCCGGATTACTTCAACTCTATATATGGTTATCTATTGTTAAAGGTTCTTCTGTAGGATTAAAAGAACTGCTAATGATGGGGACGTTCCCCTTTATAATTGGAGATGTAATAAAGATAGTCGTAGTTGCTGGAATAACAAACATAATTACACCAAAAAGAAGGTATGATGTTGAGGCAAATAGAAAGGAAAGGAAAAAATTGATGTGATTCCATAAGTGCAATAATATTGGAATATCAACCGTTTCTACAGGATGTTGCCCAAACAAGATAGAATAGAAGTAAGATAAATATCTATTCTTCGCAACACCTTATTGCTTTTCTACCTCTCCTTAAATTCGATCCTTTGAGAGGTTGATTTTCATCCCATCCAAATTCCTTAAATCTTCCTGGTTAATCTTTTTGTGCTGGTCAAAGTTTATCGTTTTTTAATGGTAATATAACAAAGGAAAAGTAAAAATCCAGGCGAAGAGAATTAAATATAGAAGGTTTTTAAGCTAATTTAGTAATGGGACAAATCTTCATTTTGGCTATTTCAGTACATTTTCTTATTCAATACGTATCTTTTTTGAACCTGCCCAGAGTCCATGGATATTACAATAGGAAAATGCAAAAAATTCACCGGATTTTTCTGTTTTAAAGACAAAACTAATTACAGGTTCTGTATAAATTGTACTGGTATTCGGTCCTTGAGCAGATGCGCCGTGGGCCATAAATTCAAACCTTCCTATATGAAACGGAAATTTCGCTCCTTCTACAAGGAAATATACATCGATCCAAACAATGTGATGCTCAGTGGTATTAGGATGTGGAATTTCTTTACCAACACTTACTGTAACATTTATTTTATTGCCTTTTTTTATAACATCTGGAACTTCTATCACAGGGACATGTTTTTCTTGTTTCCAATCTGCTGATTGGATAAGATTTTTAAAATGGTGCATATTACCTCCTTGTTTTTAAGGTCCTAAATGAATCATTGGCAATTTTCCGGAGAAATGAACTCTCTGCCTTTAAAGTATTTTTATACAACCATTCAAAAAATGCTCTGTGCTTTTCTTCTTCATCTGCCAGGAATTTAAATCTATCTTTGAGCATAAAGTTTTTCACTTTGCGTGCAAGATCTTCATAAATCTTTTTACTTTCAACTTCGCTTTTTATCGCTGAAAGTAAAAGGTCTTCAAGACTTATATTAGAAAGTTTCACTACCTCCTCTTATTTTTAAAAATTTTATAATTATTCATTTAAAATACCTGCATCTTTATGCCTTCTATAAATTTCTTCAACAAGAATGTCAAGTTTTTTAAAATCTTCACTCTTGGGGTGTCCCTTTATCATTACAGGCTCTATAAGTTCTGCTTTTAGATTTTTCAATAATTCTTTTATCTGTTCTACTGCCTTTCCTCCCCATTCATAAGAACCTATTAGAGATATAAATTGTGTTTTTGGCCTTAAAATTCTTACAAGATAAGAAACATAAAAAACCAAAGGGTGAGGACCAGCGAGAACCATTGGAGTACCCATAATTAACGTTGCTGCATCAACCAAAGAAATTACAAGATCTCCTATATCGGTTACTGTGAGGTTAAAAGGTTTGACCTGAATGTTCCTTTCTGTAAGTTTATCAATAAGGTATTCAACCAATTTTTTGGTACTATAATGCATGGAAACATAAGGAATAAGTACTTCATTTCTCACATTATCCGAAATCCAGTCTTTATATGCTTCTATTATAAATGAAGCATCTGTATAGAGAGGTCCATGGCTTGGTGCAATTATATCAATAGGTAGGTTTTCCAGTTTTTTGATATGGTTTTTTATACTGGATCTAAATGGCATCATTATCTCCGCATAGTATCTCTTTGCACTCTCATAAATCTGGGGAGCTCCATTTGTAAGAAGTTTTGAGGTTGCATAGTGGGAACCAAAGAGATCACATGTAAATAAAATTCTTTCTTCCTTTAAATAAGTCACCATAGTTTCAGGCCAATGAACCCATGGAGTGATTATGAATTCAAAAGTTTTATCTCCTAAGGAAAGGATATCGCCCTCTTTTACTACAAGAAATTTCTCTTCAGGGATTAAAAGTAAATCCTTTAAAAATGATTTGCATTTTTCATTTGTAACAATTTTACAGTTTGGATACATTTCAAGCATTACAGGGATTGCTCCTGAATGATCCTGTTCTGCATGATTTGAAATTATATAATCAATGTTTTTAACCTTTAGTTTTTTTAAATTATTGATTAATTCATATTCCTTTGTAGGATCAACTGTATCTACAAGAGCGATTTTTTCGCTTCCTTTAACAAGATACGCATTGTAACTTGTTCCTTCTGGCAACGGAATCAATTCATCAAACAATCTTCTATCCCAGTGTATTGAACCCACATACCAAACATTTTTTTTAATTTCAACTACCATATTTACTCCATTGGTTCAAATTGTTTTTTTTCAGCCCCACAGATTGGACATACCCAATCGTTTGGCAATTCTTTAAAAGGCGTTCCAGGATTTATTTTATTCTCAGGATCTCCTTTTTCTGGAGTATACACATAACCACATATTATACACCTGTATTTTTTCACCTTATCCTCCTTTTCTTTCAAATAGGATGGAGCATTTTTATGGATCTTGCCTCCTTTTATTTCACGATAATATGCATATGTCACTGGTTTTCCATCACTTAGAAACCCTGCGTCTACTGCTTCTCCTATAAAAAGGATATGAGTTCCTGCATTAATAAAGTTTACAACTCTGCATTCTATAAAGGCAATGCAATTATCTATTACAACAGGAGTACCTGTGATTCCTTCTTTGTATCTTACATTTGTAAATTTATCACCTTTTTTTGAAGCGACTATATAAAACCCATAACTTAGCTTTCTTAAAGCTTTTTTATCCATGTTCCCTCTCTTAAAAATATGTGTTTCAATTTTGTACTCATTACAGAATTAATCATGCTTTTTAATTATAAAAATTTTTCATAAAAAGTCAACCCAATTTTAAGATATGTATTTTTAATATTTTAAACCACTTTTTGAAAGAGACTCTATTATCAACCTTTGAGAGAGTATGTAAATTATAATGAGGGGAAGCACTGCGATAAAGGATGCTGCCATAAGTAAAGGATAGTTTGTTGATTCTGCTCTTGAAAAGTATGCAAGCCCTACTTGGATAGGCCTTAAAGTATCACTATTTGTGACGATTAAAGGCCATACAAAGGAGTTCCAACTTCCTATGGTATTAAATATAATTATAGCAGCAAGTGGAGCTTTTGCAAGAGGAAGAAGTATTTTAAAAAGTATTGTAAAATTACCGCAACCATCTATTTTTGCAGATTCAATGAGTTCTCTTGGAATTGTTTTGAAAAACTGTCTTAAAAGAAAGATAGCAAATATATTTGCAGTCCATGGGACTATCAAGGCAAGATAGGTATCTATCCATCCCAATTTTGATAAAAGAATATAGGAAGGAACAAGATACAATGGAAGAGGTATCTGCATTAAGCCTATTAAAAAAGTAAAGTATAACTCCTTGCCTGGGAATTCAAGTCTGGCAAAGGCATAGGCAGCAAGAAGTGAGGTAAGTACTACGCCCATGACTACGAAGAAACTGATCAAAATAGTATTGAATATGTATCTTGCAAAGGGAACTACTTTGAATACTTCAACAAAATTTATGAAGTTGAGAGTACCGGGGAATAGTGTAGGTGGAAATAATAAGGCTTCTTTTTGAGTTTTTAGAGCAGTTATTACCATCCAGTAGAATGGAAAGAACATACCTACTCCTGCTGTTATCAAAAATATATACAGCGCTATCTTTTTTATTCTATTCATAGAATATTCTACTTTCCAATACCTTTCTTTGGATCATGGTAAGTATAAGAATAAGGGTGAATGAAATTATTGCAATTGCAGAACCATAACCAAGATTCCAGAATTCAAATGATTGTTCATAAAAATAGTACATTACCGTCCTTGTTGTTCCAAGAGGCCCTCCAGGGGGAGAGGTCATGACCCATATTGGAGCAAATATGTTGTAACTTCCGATGGTGTTAACAATAAGTAAGTAAAATGTGGTGGGTCCCAAAAGTGGAAGAGTTATTGAGAAGAACTGCTTTATTGGACCTGCTCCATCGATTCTTGCTGCTTCGTAATAAGTATTTGGAATATTTTTAAGACCTGCAAGATAAACGATTATATTAAATCCCGTGTGTTGCCATATTCCAACGAGCATTAAAGAAAAAAGGGCAAGCGAGGGGCCTGGTATATTCTTTGAAAAGAATATCTTAAAAATACTTTCAGGTTCCTCAAGCCATTTCAAAGGTGAAAATGAAATAAGTGATAAAATATAATTTATAACTCCTCGATGGGGATTGAAGAGCCATTTCCATATCACAGCAATTGCCACTATAGAAGTTACCATGGGAAGGTAATAAATGGTTCTGAAAAACGTAACCCCTTTTATTTTTTGGGAAAGTAAAATTGCAAAAATTAATCCTGCAATTATCTGTACAGGAACTACTCCTGCAACATAGTAAAAGGTATTGACAAGAGAATGCCAAAACTCTGCATCCTTAAAAAGTACAATGAAGTTCTCAAAACCTTTGAACCTTCTTATTCCTTCTATCCCCCAGTCGTGTAAACTTACAAATATAGAAAAAATCAAAGGAAATACCCTAAATGCGAGAATAATTATAAAGGAAGGAAGAAGAAATAGTAAAGCGTGGAAGAATTTTTTCAAACTGAAAATTCCTCTTTTACTGCCTCCTCAGCAATTTTTAGCATTTCTTGAGGAATTAGGACGGAGAGAGAGGATAAAGAAGTTCCTATCATTTCTATGTTTATCCCTCTCTTTGCAAAAGCCTTGAATAATCTTCCTGCAACTCCAGGGGTTTTCCCAAGTTTTTCTCCGTATATAGTAAGCATTCCCATTCCTCTGCCGATAATTATCTCTTTAATTTCAAGTTCTCTTTGATTTTTAAGGAACTCAACTACTTTTTCCACCTCTGAATCCCTTATAGCAAATGATAGATCCGTTTCCCCTCTCCCAGAGCCTGATTCGGCTATTAATTCTATATTAAATCCTGCATTTCCTATAACAGAAAATACTTCTGCTGCAATTCCTGGTCTATCAGGTAGAGATTTTAGAATTATTTTTGCTAAGTTTGGTTTTGTATCTATTAATTGAATTAGCTTTTCCACCCATACCTCCTTTTTGGTAAAAGTATAAAATGGAATAGAAAATTGTCAAATTATTGACCTTTTTAATTTTACTTTTATAATTTTGTGTGGTACTTTTTATGTTTTTACAATACAGTGATTTTTTTGATTTTGAAAATGAAGGTGTATTTGTTGGATATATAAGTTATACTTATAATGAACCTTCCCTTTATCTTATGCTTTGGGAATTACTAAATCCTGCAAGCCAATATGCTGTGTTTTTTAATCCGTCGAGTATGGTATCTAATAAAAACTTTGCTTTTGGAGTATATTGGAAGAGTACTAACAAGAATAGAATGGAAATAGTACTGAATTATGTAGGCATTTGGGGTGATCTTTACATTCCTTTTGCTTTTGAGAGTGAAGAAAAAGGAGGAGTTCAAGAGGTGTTTTTTATAAAAAAAATAGGAAAGTTGTGGCTTGGTTTTTCCTTGTTGGAGAAAGATATGATTGATATGGGAATGACACTGCAAGAAACTTTGTTTACCAAGACCAATATAGAATTGAAATATTTGCTAACTAAGGAGGATATACCTAATTTAAGGGAGACAGATACCATTCCGGTAAATTTAAACATTTATGCTCAAACCGTTGTGAATGCAGGTGTCGGAGGAAGATTCATTGCAGGTGCATCTCCATACTGTTTTTCAATAGCTTGGGGAGATGAAAAAATTGGATATGGAGTTTCATTTTTTTGGACTAATTACTTTGAGATATCAAATATAGAGGATTCCATCTATCTTTCAATGAAACCCATGGAGTTTAGTCTTATTTCCTCTTCGGAATGGCATCTCGGATTGGATGCGGTTCTTAACGTGAAAGCACCTTCTTTTTTAAAATTTTATGGTAAAAAAAGAATAAAAGGTTATGAACCTGGAATAGGTTTTGGAGTATCAACTCAGTTTAAAGAAGTAGAAATAGGAGGAGCGGTAATCCACAGGACAGGAGCAAGGGTAATGGGATACACGCATATACACGCTGTAAATTTTTTATCTTTGGATATAGTAGAAGTAGAAGGAACTGGGGTAAAAGTAGACACTTTAAATAAACTACTTGAGGGAAGTATACACATTACTGTAAGTAGTAAAGATGTAAAGTATAGTGAATATAAAACTACAGAGTCTTTGGTGCTTCCTTCAAGAAGTTCTTTGGTCGCAGGATTTCATGCTGTACCAGGATTATGGAGAATTGATGGAATACTTTTTTTAACAAGAACATGGGAATCCCCTTCCAAGACTTCGGAAGTAATACTTGGTACAGGTATTGGAATTTCAAGGCCTGTGTATTTGAGGTTTTCTCAGGCGCTGTTTTATCGTATAATATATCTTGAAAACATTCCGATTATCACATTGCCAGCGGTTTTTTATGGATTATCTGCAAGCTTTGAATGGAAGAATTTTAAAATTGACCTTGGAGTTGCTACCAATACTACTACTGTTCTTTTTTACTCACTGGGCAAAATAAAGAATATGTTTTCAAGATTTAGTATACAAGGAGGTGTAAGATATGAGTTTTAAAAAGATAAAATTAAAAAAGAGTCATGTAAAGGTAATGTTCGCAAGAATAAAGGAAAAGAAGAAGAGAAAACTTGCTTTTATTTTTTCAATTTTTTTGCCAGGTCTTGGCCAGATTTTAAGAAAAAGAATTATTGCAGGACTGTTTTTTATTACAATGTTTCTATTTTTTATATTTTTCCATAGGTTTCTCTATTTTTTAAGACCGGATCTTTCAGCACTTATAAACCTTTTATTTTTTGTTTTGTATTTTATTCTTTGGTTGTTTTCTATTGTAGATGCATATCGAGGACCTATTTTTAGCACTTCTCCATGCACTAAAAGATGCCCTTTAAATCTGGATGTTCCAGCATATCTTGCTTTTATCGCACAAGATGATTTTGATTTTGCAGATGGAATAATAAGGGAAAAGACTCCTTTTGTTGGAAGCTTGGGAAGAATATGCTATAGACCATGTGAAGATGTATGTACACGAGTTAGGTTTGATTCTGCAATTGCGATTAAGGTTGAGAAAAGAGCAGCATCCGATTATTCCCCTAATGAAGAAATAGAATTGCAGGTGTTGAGAAGGAATAGAAAAATAGCTATAATAGGAGCAGGACCTGCTGGATTAACTGCTGCCTATTATCTTGCCATAGAAGGGTTTGATGTGGATGTTTATGATAGAGACGAACCAGGAGGAATGCTTTATCATTCTATTCCTGATTTTAGGTTGCCAAAAGAAGTTGTTGAAGAAGAGATCTCATGGATAAGAAAAACAGGTATTAACATTATAAAAAAAGAAGTCGGGAAAGATGTGGAGTTTTCTAAGATCGTCAAAAATTATGATGCTGTGTTTATAGCAATAGGTCTTTCAGAAGAGAGAAAGTTGAGAATAAAAGGGGATGATAAGGAGGGGGTTTATTATGGGCTTTCTTTTTTAAGAAATATGAAAATGAATAAATTTTTTAAACTGGGTAGAAGGGTTGCAGTAATAGGCGGAGGTAATGTTGCAATTGATGTTGCAAGAACTGCGATAAGGCAGGGAGCAAAGGTAAAGGTATTTTATAGACGTAGAGAACAGGATATGCCTGTTCATTCTATAGAATATTCTCTTGCCTTAGAAGAGGGCATTGAGTTTTTATTTTTATCTTATCCTTTAGAGATAATTGGGGAAAAAAGGGTGGAGAAAATAAGATTTGCAAAAACAAGGTTGAAAGATGAGGAAAAAGGTAGAGAGTCGGAGATAATAATTACAGATGAACAGTGGGAAGAGGAATTTGATTCTGTAATTATTGCAGTTGGTCAAGAGCCAGGTATCACAGGATTTGGAGGGGTGGAACTAACAAGTGATGGAAGGATAAAGGTGGATAGATTTTTACGTACATCTTTAAAAAATGTGTTTGCAGGAGGAGATATTGTGAGAGGTCCCTCAACAGTAGTAGAGGCATCTGCGGATGGGCGGAAGGCTGCAGAGATTATAAAACTTTACACAGAGAGAAAACCTTTATGGATCTTACCTTTTATTAAGTTTTTTAAGTTTGAATGGGATGTTGGGAAAAATAAAAAAATAGTACAAATGGAGAGAGTACAAATAAAAACTCTACCCAAGAACCAGAGATTACACTCCTTTAAGGAAGTAGAATTTGGGTATACAAAAGAAGAAGCAATGAAAGAGGCGGGGAGGTGTTTGAAGTGCGGTTTTCATCATGAAAAAATTAGGTAGACTTTACGCAGTAACTGATGACAGGTATCTGCCTTGTAAAAGGCTTGTAGAGCTTGTAAAAAAGGCATGTAATGGTGGTGTGGATATGGTTCAATTTAGAATAAAAGATAAAAAAAAGCTTGTAAGGTGTGTAGAAGATATTAAAAAGATAACCGAGACGTTTAAGATTCCTTTGATAATTAATGATTTCGTTGATGTAGCGTTAAAAATAGGTGCAGATGGTGTACATGTTGGAAGAGAAGATACCTCCCCAGAGGTAGCAAAGAAAGTATTAAAAGAAAAAATAGTAGGGGTATCTTCGTACGATGATATTAATTATGCTCTCCGTTATAAGGATTTTTATGACTATGTTTCTTTTTCTTCTCCTTTTTTATCAAAGACAAAAGAAAAGCCCTTTACCAACGTAGAGACAATTGAAAAAGCAGTTAAACTTATTGATAAACCTGTATATGTGATAGGAGGAATAAATGCAGACAATGCAAAGAGAATTCTTGAAATAGGGGTTTATGGTATTGCAGTGTCCTCTTTTATTTTTGATGCAGAGGATATTGAAAAAAATGTAAAAGAATTAAGAAAGATAATAGATGAATTTGCATAGGATATTTATTTCTCTTGTTATTGGAGTAAACCTATTTAATTGTATTCCCAGAAAAGAAATGGAAAAGGTAAGGTATAAGGATTTAATAGATTATGCAGAAAAGATAAAGTACAATTTTCCTTTTAAAGCTGAGTCTTTGCTCATTTATGTTAGAAAGGTTTCCTCGGATAGTTTATGTGTATTAAAGGCAGAGAAAGGACTTTACAGACTTTATCTCCTTTATAATGAAAAAAGGAAGGCCTATGAAATTTTTAAGAACTACAGAGATAGTTATCTACTCGATTCTTTCCCTTCTTATGAGAAGTTACTTCTTGATCTTAGAAAGTACGATGAAATTTTGAAATACGCTAAGAGCAGTTTTTTAAAGGCAATAGCAGCAGAAAGCTTGGGATTTGATTCTCTTGCGCTTTCGTTGTATCGTAGGAGTATGATATTTGGATGGATAAAGGATAGAAGAGTTTTAGAGATCTTTTTTAAAAGAAAACTTTACGATTCTGTGATAGTTTACGGAGAGAGGATTTTTAAAAAGGATGATGAGATTATAAAAAAGTTGGTAATTGCTTTTATGGTGAACAAAAAATATAAAAAGGCAAGGGAATGGGTGAGAAGAATGCGAGATGAAAAGGAAAAACTTTACTTTAGATTTTTAATTGCAGAAAAGGAAAAAAATAAAAAAGAAATGAGAAAAGTTTGGAGGTTATTGATAAAAAAATTTCCATTTTCTAATCGAACAAAGGAAGTGATTTCAAAGGTGTCTCCTTTGACGTCTGAAGAGTTCTTCTGGGCAGGAGTTGTATATTCAAAAATTGATTACGATAAGGCAGAGTTTTTTTTAAAAAAAGCAGAAAAAGATAGAAACTACAGAGAAAGGGCAAGAAATAAAATAGCAAAGATTGAGTTTAAGAAAAAAAACTACGAGAAGGTTAAAGAGATTTTAAAGAACCAGAGGGATGAAGAAAGTCTATATATTCTTTATAAAACTTATCTCAAGCAGAAAGATACTGTAAGGGCTGTTTTTTATCTTAAAAAACTTATTGAGG
This sequence comes from uncultured bacterium, assembly GCA_964417925.1. Lineage (GTDB taxonomy): Bacteria > Hydrothermota > Tepidihabitantia > B3-TA06 > CAYQJV01 > CAYQJV01. The sequence goes on from CAYQJV010000046.1 coordinate 10,833, forward strand.
AATACCCGAAGAATTATCGGTATTATCTTTACCTTGGTAGGATTTATGAGGCTGTAAGAGATTATACGCAGGCCCTGGGAATTTACAAAGAGGGATACAATAAAACAAAAAGTAAGAGAATTGAGAAAAGATTAATAGCTCTTTTGTATTTTTTAAAAAGTGAAGAGGCGATTAAAAAACTTCCTAAAAGTGCGGTAAAATTCTACTATCTTTATAGATTGACAAAAAAGAAAGAATACAAAGATAGTTTATGTAATCTTTATCCATATTCTTTTTATAGCATTTATTTGAATAAAAAACCTGTGCTGGATACCACTGATTTGAAGGTATTAATAGAGGGTCTTGAGAAGAATAAAAAAGTAAGGTCTTATCTCTTTGATACATTAAAAGTTCTTGTGAAATTTGGACTTTATAAAGAATCTGAGAAATTTTTAAAGAGAAAAAGATTGAATCTTTTGGAATGT
>CAYQJV010000047.1:0-3983 GCA_964417925.1 uncultured bacterium
TCCAGAGGGAAAGTATGCTACAACTGCTCCCTATGGGATGATCGAACCCTGCTTTAATGTAGTTCATACTGCGGTTGGAGCAGGTGCATCATTTGTTGCAAGAACCACAGTGTATCATGTTCCACAATTGGATAGATTTATAAAACTTGCAATAGAGAAAAAAGGATTTGCAGTAGTTGAAGTGGTATCAAACTGCCCAACTCTTTATGGAAGGCTTAATCAAATGCCGTCCCCAATTGAAATGATTGAATTTTTAAAAAAACAAAGTGTTCCAAAAGAAAAGGCAGAAAAATTGCCTCCTGAGGAACTTAAAGACAAAATAGTCACAGGCATCTTTCATGATGTGGATAAAGAAGAATTTATAGAAAAATATAGAAAACTGGTAGAGAGGTTAAAAAATGAGGCTTGAAATAAGGCTTTCAGGGACCGGAGGGCAGGGAATGATAATGGCTGGAGTGATTCTTGCAGAAGCTGCAGGAATCTTTGAAGAAAAAAATGTAGCCCAAACTCAAAGTTATGGGCCTGAAGCAAGAGGAGGAGCATCAAAATCAGAAGTTGTAATTTCGGATGCAGAAATTTATTATCCAAGAGCCTATCAACCTGATATTCTTGTGTGTATGAGTCAGCAGGCTTATGACAAGTATAAAGATGATCTAAAAGAAAATGGAATACTAATAGTTGACTCCTTTTATGTTAATCCAGATAAAGAAAACGTAATTTCCCTTCCCATCTCTGTAAAGGCAAGAGAACTTTTAGGAAAAGAAATATTTGCAAACATGGTAATGCTTGGGGTCTTGTGTGGAATTACAGATATGGTAAAACTGGAATCATTAAAACAAGCAGTAAAACATAGATTCTACAAAAAGTTTCTTGAAGAGAACCTTAAGGCTCTTGAGATCGGATTTGAAATGGGAAGGGAATGGAAGAACGAACACTTCTTTTCATAAAACCGGACATTGTAGCTGAGAAAAAAACAGGAGAAATAATAAAAATTCTTGAAGAAAATGGTTTTGAAATACTATCTTTAAAAAAAGTAAAACTAACAAAAAAACAGGTTGAGGAGTTTTATAAAATTCACAAAGGTAAAGATTTTTTCAAATCTCTTGTAGAGTACATATCTTCTGGAGAAATTGTAGCAGTATGTGTAAAAAAGGAGAATGCGGTAAAGGATTTAAGAAAACTTGTTGGGGCAACAGACCCAGAAAAGGCAGAAGAAGGCACTATAAGAAGAAAGTTCGGAAAAAATATCCAAAAAAATGCAGTACATGCATCTGCTCCGGATGAAAATCCTGAAAGAGAAATTCATTTCTTTTTCTCTGAAATAGAGCTTCTATGATTTACAAAATAATCGCGGATAGTTTAACCATTTTAAGATTTCTAATCTCAATTTATCTTGTATATACAGGAATATTCAAAGGTATTGAGTCTTTTTTTCTTGTAAGCATACTGGTAATCATCGGATGGTTAACCGATGCACTGGATGGGGAGTTTGCAAGGGCTTCAGGATTAAAATCATGGATAGGAGAACAAGAAGGTTATGTAGACTTAATTTTTGGATATTCCATCCTTTTCTACATGTTATTCTCAGGGATACTGCCAATATGGATTGTAATTTTGATTACCGTTCCTGGATTTATATACATCCTATTTCAAAAAATCCACTACGGCATGCTATTTTCCTCTCTTGTATATTTATTTTTGATCATCAATGTGTGCATCTATCTTAACTGGTGGGTAATTCTTTATCTTGCCTATATGGTAGGAACAGTTATCTTTAAATGGCATCGATTCAAAACTCAGGTAAAAGATTTTTTACAAGGATTTTCTTTATTTAAAAGAAAGAAGCAATACAATTCTTATACATACAAGGAAAAAGAGAGTTAAAACTCCAATTCTTTTGAGTTTTCTATGCTTCTTTATAAAGTTATAAAATCCTTTTAATTTATGCATCTGTGCAAACTTTTTATTTTTCTCTGCACTCTTTCCTAAATAATGCACTGCAACAGTCTCTGGAACATAGTATATCTTTAATCCATTTTTTCTTAGCCTTACCGAAAGATCAAAATCTTCCCAGTAAAGAAAAAATCTTTCATCAAATCCTCCAATAGAGAGAAAAATATCTTTTTTTACCAGAAAAAACATTGCAGCAGCTAAAGCAACTTCTCTCTCATACTGCAGTTCTTTTTCTTCATAGAAATAGTTTTTTTCAAAGACAGAGCCTGGAAATAGTTTTTTCAAAAAACTCGTTCTTCCAAAAAGAAAGTTTAAAACACCTCCTTCTTTTCTTACATTGGGCTGAATTATCCCTGAAGGATAAATCACCTTTCCTGTAACTGCTCCTGCATCCCTTTTTTTCTTTATAAGTTTCATACATCTTTTAAACCCCTTTTTCACAATCACTGAATCAGGATTTAAGAAAAGCAGATATTTACCTCTGGAAAGATACACTCCTGCATTGCATGCCCTTGCAAATCCAAGATTTTTCGAGAACTTATAGTATTTGAAATTTGGAAATCCATCAATGGCCTTTTGCAAACTATCATCGGTAGATGCATTATCAATTACTATTACTTCACAACCAGAAGGTATACTTTTAAGACACTTCTGCAAAAATTCACCTGTATTATAATTAACAACTATTATTGAAACTTCAGGATTTTTTGAATCGTTCAAATCCAAGTTTTAAAACAAGCCAGAAAGCCTGCCAAATTATTCTTCTTGAAAGTTTTGAAACACCCTTTTCCCTATCTGTAAAAACAATTGGAATTTCTTTTATTTTTCCATTTTTCTTCCACACTCTGAAATCTATCTCTATCTGAAATCCATACCCATCAACCTTTATTTCATCCAGGTTTATCTTTTTTAAGACATCTGCCCTTATACATTTATAACCTGAGGTCATATCCTTTATTCCTGCCCCTGTAACAATTCGTGCATACAGATTCGCCATAAAACTTAGAAACCATCTCGTAAAGGGCCAGTTAACTATCTTTGCTCCTTTTATGTATCTTGAGCCTATCACCATATCATACTTACCAATCTCTTTTATAAATCTTGGTATGTCTTTAGGATCATGGGAAAGATCGGCATCCATTTCAAAAACAAATGAATATCCATTCTTTAAAGCCCATTTAAAACCCTCAATATAAGCAGTCCCAAGTCCGAGTTTTTTTTCTCTACAAAAAAGATACAGGTTCTTATATTTTTTCTGTAATCTTTTTACAATTTCTGAAGTTCCATCAGGAGAGTTATCATCAATTACAAGAATATCTATATTATTGTTAAAATCAAATATTTTTTTTATAACGTTTTCAATATTTTCTGCCTCATTATAGGTGGGTATAATCACAAGACCTTTCTCCATTACCCTTTAATTTTACCATAAAAAAAACATTTGTCAATCTTCTTATTTTAAAAAAGCCTTTATCCAGTGTATTTTTTATTGCCTCTTTATATGAAAAGAGTAAAATTACCCATTTATTTTGATCATGTATTTCAATCCTGCTTTTTTGTAGTACATCAAAAAATAGAATAAATAAAGATCTATTTTTGGGGTATTTATTCACACTCTTTTTTCACACCTCCCTTAAATTTCAGTTTACTCTAGTCTTTTAATTATATTTTTTTATTTTTTTACCCTAAATTCTTTTAGAACGGAACGTATTTACTATTTTCTTTTGTAAAGTGAATGGTAAAAATTTATTATCAATGATTTTGACAACAAATTATTACGAATTACCAATAGATAATTAGTTACGAATTTATGTTACATACTTTTAAGTCTAACTATTATCAATTTCTTGACAATCATTTAAAAAAATTTATACTTTATTATATTTATGAAAGACCTCAGTGTATTTGCAAAAAGAAACTTCAAATTAAGGGCGGAGCATAAATCTCAAAATAAAATCGGAGAAATTTCTCTACATACATACATACATACATACATACATACATACATACATACATACATACATACATAC
>CAYQJV010000047.1:4083-11194 GCA_964417925.1 uncultured bacterium
TACATACATACATACATACATACATACATACATACATACATACATACATACATACATAAAAAGCTCTCTTTTCACTAAACTTATATTAACCTCCCCACAGGAATATGCTTGACATCATAAAAAAGAAGGAATTTTTAATAGAACTGTTACAAATGTTAATGAGAAAGTATGGAATTTATAAGATTATAATAAAAACACAGAATAAAGACACAGGATTTATTTATATAAAAGACGGTACACCTCATAGTGCAATTTGGATGAATAAAAAGGGGGAGGAAGCTTTGGAATTTTTATTTAAGTATCCTGAAGATGTAACTTATGAAGTTATGAAGATTTCCTCCTTAGATGGGGTCGAAAGAAATTTATATGTTAAAGATATAGATGCATTAATTTCTCAAATCATAAATAAAATAGAATCAAAACAGGAGGTAAACATGACAAAATATGACGAACTACTAAGTAAGCTTCATGATATACCAGGATATATTGCCTCTGCTATTTATACTCCACGTGGTGAAATTGTAGCTTCTCATTCTGCAAAAGAGGATATGGAAGATGTATTTATAAAGACATCTTCTATTTTAAATCAAGTCACAAATGCCTCAGATAAAGCAGGACTAAAAGGCACAGATTTAGTACAAACAGAAATTGATATAGGAACTTTAATTATCCAGCGCGGTAAAAATGCGATAGTAAGTGTAATACTGGATAAAACCGGTAACGTAGGGATGGCTAAATTAGCATTACAAGAGATAGCCGACTCCATATAGATAAATAATTATCAAACTATAAAAAAAATGCCCCCCTTTAAATAAGGGGGGCTAAAATTATTATACAGAATCAATCAAGAAAAATTGTCTGTTACTATGAGGAAGTGAAAAATCTAAAAAACATATGAACATCACTTACAATAATAAGCCTTGCATTTATTGCAAATATTATAAATATCAAGTAAGTCCTTTTTTCTTTAAAAATTCCACAAGAATATCCTCCAGATCTGGTTTTGTCCTTTCTTCAAGTTCATAAAATACCCGTGTTGCAGGTTTGTTTAGTTTCATAAGTTTCCTTATATCTACAGGAGTCCCTATTACGATTGAATCAGCAGGTATTGCATTCAATATCTCTTCAAGTTCTTCCATCTGTTCCTTTCCATATCCAAGACATGGAAGAAGATTTCTAACATGAGAATATTTTTTTAATGTATCTCTTATGCTTCCTATTACGTAAGGAGTTGGATCTATTATCTCTCTGGCTCCAAATCTTTGAGAAGCAATTATACCTGCACCAAACGACATCTCTCCATGAGTAAGGGTTGGACCATCTTCAACCACCACTACTCTTTTATCCTTTATAAGGGAAGGATCCTCTACTGAAATTTTTGAAACCGCCTCAACAATTTTTGCTCCTGAATTATATTTTCTTGCATTTTCTTTGACTTTTTCAATGCCCTCCCTATCTGCAGTATCAACTTTGTTTATTATTATTACATCTGCCATTCTGAAAACTGAAGCTCCAGGATGATAAGAAACCTCATGCCCAGGTCTTAGAGGATCTGCAATTACAAAGAAGATATCAGGCTTGTAGAATGGAAGATCATTATTTCCCCCTTCCCATATGATCAGGTCAAAATCTTTTTCACATTCAGTAAGAATCCTACCATAATCAACACCTGCAAAAACCGTGGTTCCTTTTGCAAGATGTGGTTCATACTCCTCTCTTTCCTCTATAGTACATTCGTATCTATCGAGGTCTTCATAGGAAGAAAAACGCTGAACTGCCTGTTTTACAAGATCCCCATAGGGCATTGGATGCCTTACAACACAAAAGTTGATATTCTTATCATGCAGAATCTTCGTTATTCTTCTTGACGTCGGGCTCTTACCTGCTCCTGTTCTTACAGCACCAATCGCTATCACAGGCTTTTTGGAGGAAAGCATAGTAGTTGTAGGTCCCATCAACCAGTAATCTGCACCAGCAGATATTGCCTCAGAAGCTTTATCCATCACATGGTGATAGGAAACATCGGAATAGGCAAATACGACTACATCCACATTATATTTTTTAATAAGTTGCCTTAACTGTTCTTCTGGATATATGGGAATTCCTTCAGGGTAAAGTTTACCTGCAAGTTCTGCAGGATATCTACGATTTTCTATATTAGGAATTTGCGTTGCAGTAAAAGCAACTACTTCATAGTCTTCGTTATCCCTGAAAAATACATTGAAATTATGAAAGTCTCTTCCCGCTGCTCCCATTATTATAACCTTCCTTTTCATACTCCTCCTTTTTTAAATTTCTTTAAAAAGATCATCCACATTCTCTGCTTTCTCCAAAATTTCTATTGCCTTTTTTACCAGGGTATCATACTTTAATACTACCCGATATGCTCCAGAAAGTCCTTCATACTTTGATACAATTTCCTGCTCAAGTTTGTGTTTTATCTCTTCTTTTGCAAATTCAAACTCTCTTTCTGTCCTTTCATCAAACTTTAATATTTTTTCTCTTTTTAAAAAAACCTTAAAATCATTTAACAGTTCATCGGTAACTACAAAATCAGCGGGTAAAATTTTATGCCTGTGGGAGTATTTTACTGCATACTTGAAAAACGCTCCCTTCGTAATAAGTTTTACAACTATCACAGGAGGGGTTTCTACTTCAACAATTATGTCAGGGATTATACCTCCTTCTCCTTTCAACAATCTGTGATGCTTACCGAGTGTATAGAACTTCGCTTCCTCTTCTTTTCTCCCTTTTCCCCTTTTTTTCCTTTCCTTTTTTACTTTATGAATATCTATACATCTACCTGAAGGAGTATACCAGTAAGCAGTGGTAAGCTTTACGGCTCCCTGAGTTTCAAAAATTCTGTGAATGGTCTGTACCGAACCTTTTCCAAAAGTAGTATCAGAACCAAGTATCAAGGCTCTCTCCCAATCCTGTAAAGCACCTGCAAGAATCTCGGAGGCCGAAGCAGAACCATGATCTACAAGAACAATAAGAGGATACTGAGTACCTTTTACTGCATTTCTCAATGAGTGGAATTCTCTATAACTTGCAGGAGTTCTCCCTTTGGTAACAACGATTGTTTTACCTGGCGGAAGAAAAATGTCTGTAACTTCTACTGCCTCTCTAAGTAATCCCCCTGGATTTCCCCTTATGTCCAAAATTATTTTTTTTGCCCCCTTGTCAAATAAATAATCCAGTGCCTCTATAACTTCATCATAAGCAGTTTCAGAAAAACCCGAAAATCTTATATACCCAATATTCTCTGTAAGCATTTCATAATAAGGTACTGCATTTATCTTTATAATCTCTCTTGTTATGGTAACTTTGAATGGATCTGGAACTCCTTCTCTTAAAATCTTTATAGTAACTTTTGTCCCAGGGTCTCCCCTTAATTTGGAAACTGCCTCATCAATTGTTATACCTTCAGTTGATTCTCCATCTATTTCAATTATCTTATCCCCTGCCTGTAACCCTGCCCTCCATGCAGGGGTGCCTTCAAGAGGGGCTATTATGGTTAAAACCTCATCCCTTATTCCAATTGTAATTCCCAACCCTCCAAACTTTCCCGTAGTAGAAACCTGAAGATTCGAATACTCCTTCTTGTTAAGATAAGTACTGTAAGGATCAAGTCTCTCAAGCATTCCTTTAAGAGCATTTTCAATAAGTTCATCTGCGGTTACTTCTGTAACATAGTTTCTCTTCACAAGTGCAAAAACTCTTGCAAAAAGTTTCAAAGACTCATATATATTATCCTTCTCTGCCCACAACTTTGTAGCAAACCAACCTGAAAATACAATTCCAAAAATGGCAAGTAGAATCCATATTTTTTTATTCTTCATAAACTCCTTTCCTTTTCAAAAAATCCATAATGGTTCTTTTTATCTCTTCGTGTAATTCATCCTTATCTTTTTCTCCATTAAAAACCTTTATCCTTTTGGGAGCTCTCCTTGCAAGTGATAGGTAAGTAGCCCTCACAAGGGCATGAAATTTTTTACCTTCTTGTTCTATTCTATCTTTATTTTTATCTAACCTTGCAAGAGCTTTATTAACATCAATATCTACAATAATAGTAAGGTCTGGGGAAAGTCCCCCTGTGGCAAATTTGTTAAGTCTTGAGACAACCTTAAGGGTCAACCCTCTACCCGCTCCTTGATATGCCAAAGAGGAAAGCTCATATCTATCAGTTATTACTACTGCTTTATCAACAAACAGACTTCTCCGTATAAGTTTTGCCACATGTTCACTCCTTGAAGCAAGATAAAGCAGAAGTTCGGTTTTAGGATGCATACCTTTAAACGCCGGATCAAGAAGAATTTCTCTTATCTTTTCACCACAGGGGGTTCCACCAGGCTCTCTTGTAAAAACAGCGGGTATATTTTTACTTTTAAGATATTCATACATCATTTTAGCCTGGGTGGTTTTCCCAGACCCTTCTATTCCTTCAAAAGCGATGAGCACTCCTCTCTTCATTCAGTTTATTTTTTCTCTTTAGACTCCTTTGACTTAATTCCATACTTCTGAATAAAGTTTTCCAGTTTTTTCCTTGCAATATAGTCGGGATACTGAACTGGAGGGCTTTTCATAAAATAGGAAGAAGGTTCAATAATTGCACCAGAAAGCCCATTATCAAGAGCAAGCTTTGCGCATCTTATTGCATCTATCATCACACCAGCTGAGTTAGGAGAATCCCATACTTCAAGTTTAAGCTCAAGATTCAAAGGCACATCTCCGAATGTCTGACCTTCTATCCTCATGTATGCCCATTTTCTATCGGTAAGCCAGGCAACATAATCTGAAGGACCAATATACACGTTCTCTTCACCAAGGTCATATGGAATCATTGAAGTCACTGCCTGGGTCTTTGAAATTTTCTTAGAGTGAAGCCTTGAACGTTCAAGCATGTTTAAAAAGTCAGTATTACCACCAACATTCAACTGAGCAGTTCTCAAAATCTTAACCCCCCTTTCCACAAACAACCTTACGAGTGTCCTGTGAACTATCGTCGCACCCACTTGAGACTTTATATCATCACCTATCACAGGAAGCTTTTTATCTTTAAATCTCTTTGCCCAGTATTTACTTGATGCAATGAACACTGGAATACCATTTACAAATGCACACCCTGCTTCAAGAACCTGCTCCACATACCATTTTGTTGCTTCCTCACTTCCCACAGGAAGAAAGTTCACCACCACATCGGTTTTTGTCTCCTTTAAAAGTCTCACTATATCTGCAGTAGGGCCTGGAGCAGGAGTAATAATTTTTTTTAGGTACTCACCCAATCCATCATGAGTCATTCCTCTTACAACTTTTACACCCAGTTTCGGAACCTTTGCAAATACATAGGTATTGTTGGGCTTTGTATATATTGCTTGAGCAAGATCCTTTCCAACCTTCCTTTTGTCTATATCAATTCCAAGAGTAAACTCTATATCTCTTATATGATATCCACCAAGATTCACATGCATTATTCCTGGAATTACATCATCCTCTTTGGCATTTCTGTAATAGTACACCCCCTGAACCAGAGAGGATGCACAATTTCCAACTCCAATAATTGCCACCCTTACTTTTGGCATATTCACCTCCTTTCAATTGAAAATTCCAATAGGATTTTTTATGAAAAATCCTATTATTTATGATACTATTCAAATTTTAAAAAAAGTCAAGAAAACAAAAGTCATTTAACTTATTGATTTATAAAGGAAATAGTAAAAACAACTTTTTAAGCAATTTTTAAAGGTTACCCAGCACAAAAGTTTTGATAAAAAGTGTTTTCTTGACTATTCTTATTTATTAAATAAAATTTCTAAATGGAAAAAAACAAAGGTAGAGTGTGGGCAGAGATTGATCTTTCAGCATGCATAGAAAACTTCAGAAAAATAAAAGATATTGTTAAAAAAAGTAAAATACTGGTTGCAATAAAAGCAGATGCTTATGGACATGGAGCAAGAGAAATAGCAAAAGTTCTGGAAAAAGAAGGAGCCTATATGTTTGGAGTTGCAGATGTAGAAGAAGGGATAGACCTCAGAGAAAAGGCAAAAACAAAATCAAAGATTCTTGTATTAAGCCCGATCCCCTACCATTTTACAGATGCATTGTTTGAATATAAACTTACTCCTACAATAACTGAAATAGATTTTGCTAAAATTTTGAATGAAAAGGCAAAAAAACATAGAAAAAAAATAAAAGTTCATGTAGAAGTTGATACAGGAATGGGTAGAACCGGCGTAGATGAGGAAAAGATATTTGAGTTTATGGACGAATTAAACAATCTTAAAAATATTGAGATTGAAGGAGTATTTACACATTTTCCATCAGCAGAACAGGACAAAAAATTTACATTACAACAGATAAAAAGATTTGAAAAGATAATCAAAAAATTAAAAGAAAAAATACCCAGATTAATTGCCCATGCTGCAAATTCTGCTGGGATTTTGAATTATAAAAATTCTTACTTTGATATGGTAAGACCAGGACTGGCAATATATGGTATAAATCCAAACAGAAAAGCAAAAATATCTTTAAAGCCTGTAATGAAACTTTATACAAGAATCGTAAATTTAAGACAGATGAAAAAAGGAAAAACAATAAGTTATGGAAGGACATATAAACTTGATAGAGACGCAAAAATAGCGGTTTTATCAGTAGGATACGGAGATGGATATCCAAGAAATCTTTCCAATAAAGGAAAAGTAATAGTACATGGCAAAAAGGTAAACATAGTAGGAGTGGTATGTATGGACTTAACGATGGTTGATGTATCTAAAATAAAAGATTTGAAAATAGGAGATAAAGTGACACTTCTTGGAGAAGATGGTGGTGAGAAAATAACAGCCTCTGAAATTGCAGAGTGGGCAGATACCATTCCCTATGAAATAATCTCAAGAATTTCAAGAAGGGTTCCAAGATTCTACATAAAAAATGGAAAGTTACTTGGAGCAAGAACACTTTTGAATTCATGGGTAAAGGCATGAATGGTCCAAGTTTTATTGAACTTGTTCTAACTGTTGCAGCGGGGGCCCTTGAAACTTTTAGAAGAAAGAAAGAGGAGAGGGATCTCAATGTAGCGAAATTTTCTATTGATCTTCTTTTAATATTAAAAGAA